>DATESI010000057.1:0-10182 GCA_035270905.1 Anaerovoracaceae bacterium | reverse complement strand
GCTCAAAGGTTCCAACAACCTCAGTGTAGGCTCTGTCCACTATGCTTTCGATAATTCCCTCGCGGGAGCGTGTCCAAAGATATTCAGGCAAAAGATCGACCATTACGGTGTCTCCATTCATGGCACCACCCATATTGCTCTTACCAATAAAGATATCGCCGTCTTCCTCCTGAATGACGAAGCCGAAGCCCGCCTTGTTCTTTCTTAGAACTCCTATTAATTTTTCTTCTTTTATATTTTTCTTCTTCATACTCTCATAATACAGGAAAAAAGGTGGCGATGCCACCTTTTCCGTTCTTTTCTTCGTTATTCTTTGTCCTCAGCACCATCATCAATGTTATTATCGTCTACATCACCGGGGTCTGTATCGCGATTATTGTCGTCATCGGTTGTCAAATCGTCTCTGTCTCCATCGACGTCATCACCAAGATCATTGGCATCTCTATCAAGATCATCACCAATATCGTCTACATCATCTTCGATATCGTCACCTAGGTTATTATCATCGTAATCTTCGGTTCTGCTGTTATCTCCCGGCGTTAATCCGCTATCAGCATTTTTGTCTCCGCAAGATACGAATGACATCATAACAATCATCAATAATGCCATTAAGAAAATTCTAGTTTTTTTCATAATAAACTCCTTTCATTTCCCTAAATCTATTGTTTACATAGATTCAGAAAATATGTTGGAATTTACTTGATACCAAGCCATATTTTGGACGAAAAAATGACATCTCTTACGAGATGTCATCATTCATTTTAATGTGATTTAAGCTTCAGTTTCAGGAGCAACCTCTTCTGCATGAGCTTCTTCAACTGCCTCAGCAACCGGTGCTTCTTCTACCGGAGCAGCTTCTTCAGCCGGAGCTTCTACTGCTTCTTCGTCAGCATCTGTAGTTTCCTTGATGCTTAAGCTTATTCTCTTTCTTTCTCTGTCAATCTCTAAGATCTTAGCATCAACATCTTGTCCAAGTGTTAGCTCGTCCGCAATGTTGGTAACTCTCTTATGAGCAACCTCAGAAATATGTACAAGACCGTCAAGACCCGGCTCTAATTCTACGAATGCGCCGTATTCCTTAATCTGTACAACCTTACCGCTGACAACCTGTCCAACCTGATACTTATCGTCAATTACTGACCAAGGTTCAGGAACAGTCTGCTTAAGTCCTAATGAAATCTTGCCTTTTTCTGCGTTCATGGATAAAATCTTAACGCTTACCTTTTCGCCGATTTCAAGTACTTCCTTTGGATGTTTTAACTTACCCCAAGAAATCTCGGAGATATGTAATAATCCATCGATGCCGCCAAGGTCGATAAATGCACCGTAATCAGTAAATCTCATTACAGTACCCTCTACGATGTCATCAACATGTAGATTACTCCATACAGCCTCAACAATCTTCTGTCTTTCTTCCATAAGAACTGACTTATGTGAGAAAACAGCTCTGCCTCTCTTCATGTCGACTCTTGTAACTCTTACGTCCATTGTCTGTCCCATGAATTCGTCTGCATTTTCAACAAACCTTTCGGATAGCTGTGATAGTGGAATAAAACCGGATACTTCTTTGTAAGCGGCAATAACACCACCGTTAACCTGTCTAACGACTTTAACATTGATAATAGTTTTATTCTCAAGAGCGTCGTTGATTTCGCTCCAATGCTCATTTACTTCTAATTTTTTCTTTGAAAGTAAGATTCCGCCGTCGCCGTCATCAGTTTTGATAACCTTAGCTTGTATCTCGTCGCCTTCTTTGAATAAATCAGTTAGCTTCTGGTCTCCTTCCAATGTTACTTCATCTTTCGGGATGATACCGTCTTTTTTGCAACCCATATTAACGATAACTTCTTTTTCAGTTACCTGATGTACTTTACCGTTAACAATTTCACCGGTGCGTGGTAGTCTTAGGGACGCATCTATTTCGTCCATAAAATCTTCCATCAAATTCTTTTCGTTGTTCTCAAGTGTAATTTCACTCATTGTAGCAATAACCTCCTTAATTACACGTTCAGGTGTCGAAGCACCTGCCGCAACACCTATTTTATTACATTTTTGAATTTGTTTCAATGGTAAATCCGTTTTATTTTCCGTAAAATACGAATTATTGCAACTTTTTTTGGAAATTTTAAACAATTTTTGCGAATTTGAGCTCTCTTTGCTCCCAATTATTACCATCATGTCTACTTTTTTTGCAAGTTCCCCGCAGCTGTTTTGTCTTTCGGTAGTAGCATTGCATATAGTATTTTTGATTTCACAGTCTAATTTGTTCTCCTCAAAGACCTTTTTTATGCTATCCAAAAGTTCTTTTTCGATAGTAGTTTGACATACAACTAATATATTTTCCCCCTGAATCTTTGCTGCCTCCTGAGGAGAATTAATAATAATTGCACTATCATCACACCATCCGTTAGTACCCATTACCTCTGGGTGTTTAGCATCACCGATAATGACTACTTTTTTTCCTTGCATATGTGCCTCATGGGCAAGGTCATGAATTTTGGCAACAAATGGGCAAGTTGCATCTACTATTTCAAGATTTTGCTCTCTTGCTGCATCATAAAATCTCTTTTCCGCTCCATGGGACCTTATTATGATAACACAGCCCGCCTCAGCCTCATCAATATCATTGATTACGCCAACGCCTCTTTTTTCCAAATCGTCAGTAACGATACGATTATGAATAAGCTGCCCATAGGTATATATCTTTCTATCACCGCGGGTTTTGATTTGATTCTCCGTTGTCTCAATGGCCTTCTTCACCCCAAAGCAAAAGCCCGAATGATCAGCCCTTATTATTTCTCTCATATGTTTCCTCTAAGCTTTCTAGGAATTTCTTGAAGGAGCCCTCTGACCCATTCTCAGTAGGTACATAATATTTGACCCCTTCCTTATATAGGTTGTCCGGCAAATACTGCTGCTTAACATATCCTCCGTAAGCGTGGGGATACTTGTAGCCCTCTCCCAGTCCCAAATCCTTGGCTCCACTATAATGGGAATCCTTAAGGTGAGCTGGCACGTCATCAATCTTGCGTTTCTTAAGATCGTCCATAGCTGTCCAAATTGCCTGTGAGCAGGCGTTGGATTTGGGTGCGGAGGCCAGCAAAATTGTTGCCTCTCCAAGGTTTAGCACTGCTTCAGGAAGTCCAACCATCAGGGCTGCCTGTATGCAAGATGTAACAATGGAAATGGCCGTCGGATATGCAAGTCCAATATCCTCACTTGCCATTACCATAAGCCTTCTTCCTATCATCTGAATATCTGCCCCGCCGTCCAGCAGCCTTGCAAGATAATGAATGGCTGCCTGTGGATCGCTTCCTCGCACGGATTTTTGCAATGCCGAAAGCAAATTATATCTATCGTCGCCCTTGTCATAAAAGCCTATTTTCCTCTGCATGGCTTCTGCAACAAGGTCCTTGGTTATTGGGTCCTTAAGGTCAAGGTTGTCGATAATAAAGCCCAAAGTATCAAGTGCCACGCGGCCATCTCCGTTGGCAAGGTCAGTAAGCACATCAAGGGCTTCCTCGTCATACCTTACCTTAAGCTTGCCGAAGCCTCTCTCCTCGTCAGTGATTGCACGCATCAAAAGCTTCTTAATATCCTTGTTTTCAAGTCTCTTAAACTCGTAAATATTTCTAACTCTGCTGATTATCGCGTTGTTTACCGCGAAGTAAGGATTTTCGGTGGTGCTTCCAATGAACTTAAGCACCCCTTCCTCTAATGCCTTAAGAAGTGAGTCCTGCTGCAGTTTGTTCCACCTGTGAAACTCGTCTATGTAGACATAGGTTGTCTTTTTTTCCAGCCCGAAGAACTTCAGCTTGGCATTGTCAATAAGCTCCTTCAACTCCTTGGTTCCGGTGGTCGAGGCATTTATTTCTGTAAAATTGCTGTCCATCTCAGCCGCAATTATTCTTGCAAGGGTTGTCTTACCTGTCCCCGACGGTCCAAAGAATATAGCTGAATCAAAGGTGTTATTCTTGATTGCATTGTAAAGGAGTGAGCCAGGATACATGAAGTGTTCTTGTCCAACAAAATCCTCCAGCTTGTCAGGTCTCATTCTCGTAGATAGTGGTATCATTCAAAGTCCCTCTTTTCAATAATTAATTCTATGTTATATTCTACTCTATTTTGGTAATAAACACATCGGTTATCTTATCATCCTGAATATCCTTTAATTTTTGGATAGCGTCTGATTTGGTCTTAAGAATTTCGCTCATTACCTTGTACTGATCATCTTTTTCGACTATTTTCGTCTCTATTCCCAGCTTATCAAGCTCCGCCGCCAGCTTTTCTGCTGCCGATTTAGTGCTGAATGCTCCAAACTGTAAGGCATATCCGCCAGGGACCTCCTCGTCCGCAGGGTCTTCCGTGCCTGGGTCTTCCGTACCTGGGTCTTCCGTACCTGAGTCTTCCGTACCTGAGTCTTCCGTGCCTGGGTTCTCTTGAATAAGGGTTTCCAGCTTCAGCATATCTGTGTCGTATCCAATAGCCGGAGCGACAAGAAATCTAGCTGTTATATATCCGAGAACAATAGCTACAATCATTATACCAATAAACGCAACAAATTTCATCCCGGAATTTTTTTGTCCCCTCTTATATCTTCTTATTCTTCTCCTATTCAATGTCTTTCCTCCCCCAAATCTTTATACATATTTATTTTTCTGTACAAGGGATTAGAACAAATAAAAATCAAATAAAAATTATTTTCAAGATTTAGTAGACATTGTCAGAAAAAAAAAGTATAATGAGAATATATTAAATAACAAGATCGTATCATTATTGAAATTTGACCTTTTTCACTTTCCCAATTATGAGTACCGATTACCAGTTTAATATAATATTCATAATGGAGGAACAAAAAATGGAAGAGAAAACTTTAATCTGCGAAGATTGCGGACAGGAATTTGTTTTCACAGTTGGTGAACAGGAATTCTACAAAGAAAAGGGATTCGAAAACGAACCTAAGAGATGCAAAGAATGCAGAAACAAGAAAAAAGCTGAAAGAAGAAATTTCAATAAGTAAGCAAACTAATACCGTTTCAAATGAAACGGTATTTTTTTATGCTTTTTTAATTATTCTATCCCGCACAGGTATACCTCCTGCCGCATGGTTTCTGCTCTGTGTATCAGAGTAGTATAGCTAAAATTGTTTTCTCTCATGTATTTCATTAGTTCCTGCAAATACCTGTTGCCCTCTGGTGATATTTTGACCGACATTGAATCAAGGAACCTCAGCAGCTTTTCCTTTCCTGAAGGTCGAGAAACTTCCGCCTTTTCTGGAATGTAGACCATCTTGGCATTGCTAAACCCCTTATCTGTAAACACTGTGGCTTGGCTTATTTGATAGTCCTCCGAAAAGAGAAGATGCTTTTCCCCGTCGGAAATATTGTAGAGCATGGCAATGAACACACTTAGAAGATCTCCAACTGCTATTTCCCTATAGGTATCCAGCTGTTTGTAGCCTGTGATTTTGTAGCAACCAGTCACCTCTTCCCCATCTGTGACGAAGTGAACAGAAAAAAAATTCTTGCTAAGCTCCAGCGTTAGTATATCCGTAATGTGTTTTGCAATTTGGTTTTTTTCATACTTGATTTCATAGTTGCTGTTAATATCAACCACCTCCACATTTCAAACAAGGAGTGTACCCCTTGGCTTTTGCATCTTCCTTTTGGATTTCAACGTAGTGCCAATTATCCATCTTATAGCTGTCAGTCACATATTTGCATGTTTTCTTGTGATATCTCTCACCCCATGCAGGAAAAATATAGACAATGTGTGATTCCTTAGGTGATTCTATCTCTGCCCTTGCCATGGGTGTATTCTTCCGATAGCTTCCCGTGAACCCACGGCTAAGAACCTTAAGGTCAAACTCCACAGCATCGAACAGTCCAAGGGGATTTTTTTCTTGGAAGCATACTTTCACCTGCCCGCTAATCAAATCATCGCCAGCAGTTCCCCTGTACCTGTACAAAAATTGATTCACCTTTACATCTCGCACATTTTTGTTTTCCTCTGCTATTCTATTCTCAAGCCTAGCAGGAAATGACAACTGTATTGGAGTAATTGCTGCCTTGGCATCTACCATGTGCATTTCATCGCATGCTGTGAACACCACCTTCTCACATGTCCCTATAATAGGAATAATTGATATGATGGCGCACACCGCAATAATGAATATAGGCAGAATGATAGTTGCCTCAACTAATATGCTTCCCCTGCGTGTAAGCTTCTTATGTAAATCAAAAATATGTTTCTTCAAATTCATAGATTCTACCATTGACCTTGAGGCTGTAGCTCAGCCCGCAGTTATACTCTCTAATCAAAAAATCTCCAGCATATAGATACTTCATATTTATCTGAATTAAATCCATCATGCGAAGTAGTCTTGTCTCCTCCCCCAAGAAATATGCAAATACCTTCAAGTAATCCTCGTAGTCCTCTCCCTCACGATTGCCTGTATCTATGAGATAGCTGGGCGATTTCTTCCCCTTCTCCTTCTTCGCCTCCTCGCTCATGTCATCAGGGTTAAGCTGCTGACGAGTTCTATTGTCTCCGGCGGCAAAGTTTACATCCACTGCCCAAGAGGCTTCAGTTTTGACGAAGGGCACTGGCATGCCCGCCTGGAGAAGTCTGTAATCATTTTCGCTTTCTAGCAAAGCCCACACGGCCATTATTGCATGCATTGTAAGCATCGCCGGTGGGCCTGGAGTTATAGCCTGGGCTGCAAGAAGTGCTTCGTTTCTCTTCTTGGGGTTGGCTTCAAGGAAGGCTAGGTTAAGAGCTTCTCTCAGAAGTATTATCCTGCCCTTTAGTTCTGCCTTATTCTGAGAGTCACTCCTCTCTCCGCAAATCACATATTCAATTTCATTGTTAAAGAAGGTTTCTCCCAGCTCCTTATCGTCCATCTGGTGACGATAGAAGTTAAATAGGTATTGTATCTGACTTGCTATCCCAACCCCCGCTGCTCCTAGCTCCTTGACAGATTTCTTACTTTTGATGAAGCTGACTATGTTTCCAATGTCAGCACCTGCTCCCTTACCTATTGAGGGCAGGCTCTGCCAAACAGCGTTGTTGCGTATGTAATGGGTTCCCTCGCTATTATATCCTCCTGTTATCTTTCCCGGCTGGAGTGCTCCTTGAATCATGCCTTCCGCCGTAGCAAGTCTGCCAACCTCCTCGATTTGTTTCTTGAAGTTAGCTGTTTTGCCCAATGAAAACTCCTCTAGGCAGCTGCTGCACCCGCCATACCTTACATATTTCTTGCCTGCAAAGGAATGGCTGGCATAGGTGTCTATTTTCTTTGCAATCTGACCGTCATAACCATAAAAACCAAATATTCCGTATCGACTTTGCAAATTAATATCGTATTCACCCAGTACCGACCTTCCCCAAACCTTGCCAAGGGCTGCAGTACTGCTTCCAATTCCCCTTTGAACGCTCCCATTGATAAATGCAGTTATAAGCATCATAAGTGACACGAACATAAGCAATACCATTATGGTGATTGCTCCCCTCTTATTCAGTATCCTATACTCCTTCTTCCTCATCAAAAAAATCCCCTGCTCTAATCAAGTTAACCTCGTTAATGAGATAATACCTATCTGTAATACTCTTGCGAAAAATCCTTGTAACTAGTCCTCCGCCCTTACTGGCAACTCGCCTTGTAAGGGTCTCCTGGTCATAGAGAAGGACCTTTTCTATGGGTTTTGCCAGGAGCTCTGTATGTACATCAGTTTGAACAGCAAGACACCTGTAAAAGTGAAGCACCAGAAGTATCATAGATAGCACCAGGAGTATTACAAGTGGAATGACAATAGTCCCTTCGACCATTGTGCTGCCTCTCTTGCTAGTTAAACGCATTGCCATTAAGCCCACTAAAGGTGTTGTTTACAAACTCAGTTATCTGGCTTTTGAAAATAATGCCTATTGCAACGGCAATGGCAACAAGAATCGCAACCTGTACTAACTCCATGCCTCTTTTGTTTCTTAACATATCTCTCCTCCTTTTCTCTCCTTTTATTTTTATATCTGCAAAATTGCAGGTGCAGCCGTAATTATTATGAGAACCACCAGTAGCATTGCTAGGGGAAAGGTCAGCTTAGTCTCTGCAAGCTTTCCCTTCTCCTCTGCCAGCTTTTTTCGCTGCTGCCAAAGGATTTCACCTTCTGCCTCTAGTTTGTCTCTCAAATCTGTTCCCCTGTACTGACTGTCTAGGATAATTCCCGTTATTCTTATGAACTCACGCACGCCACTGCTTCTGGCGAAGGCATTGAGGGTCACAACTGGGCTGGCATTGGTTTGCCGTGCAGACTCTGCCACATGGCACAGCTCATTCTTAAAGTAATTTTCCCTATCCTCCTGCCTCAAGCTATAGCTATTTACAATTTTGTCAAAGGCATCATTAAATATCATTCCACAATTAAGCAGCAGAATAAGCTGATTAACAAATCCCGGGAGATTACACATTATGCTCTCTTTTTCCGCCTTTTTTCTTTTCTTTTCACGCTCCGCCTTGCCTGTGACGTGATCCCAAAGGTTATACTTCAATTTTTGTAATCCTTTCCATTGCAAAATACGCTGCTACTGTGCAGGCGAGGCTGAACGCCATTATAAGCCTGCCTGCAAGTGTAGCATACAGAATTGCCAGGTAATCGGGTGAGACGGTTTTTAGAAAAAGGGTAATGATTACCGGCATAACTGTTATAATGTTGCCCTCCAATCTTTTTTGGGCACTCATGCTCTTAATCTCAGCCTCAATGCTGATCTTCTCACCTATTATGGCGGCACTCTTGTTGATTGCAACAATTAGATTGCCTCCGGTGGTTTTGCATGATTTATAGATTTCCGCAAAGTCGTGTATGTCGTCAAGGCCAGACCTTTGGGCCAGACTATCGAGAACATCCGTATCCTTTGCGTTGGTGTTTGTCATTGAATTGATCATCTGGTTTATTTCAACCATTATTACATCTGATTTCTTGTATATGTCTCCAAGCTCCTCACCTGCTTCGGCAAGAGCCTCCCTTAAATGCCTGCCGGTAGCCACCGACGAGGAAAGAGAGTATAGCAAATCCTTAAACTGAATAAGCAGTAGCCTCTTTCTTTTCTCTGCAAGCATATTCCTATACCCTTCCACTCCCAGAAGATAAATCAGGGGCGAGAGTATTAGGAAAAAGTATGTGTCAAAGAACACATTGGACATTGTCGCTGTCAAAGCGATTATCAGAAGGATGTAGGTTATTCTTTCCTTCCTTGACTCTATGTAAAAATTGTAATCTGTCATCTTTAATTCCCCTGTATCTAAGCTTGTTGGTATTGACAAGCTTATTTCCCGTGCAATACATATTCATATTCTCATCTCGTGCAAAGAGCGTACTCAGAATATATTTGTCGTCGCAGTAATCAAGAAGCTCTGCAACCTCCATTACCATTCTTCTGCCGTCGGATGTTCTTCCCAGGTGCACCATTATGTCAATACCCTCTACGATTTGTGCTCTGATGGCATCAATGGGAATTTTGGCACTCATAAGATACATAGCCTCAATTCTTCTGAGCATCCCGCTTACAGAATTGCCGTGGCCTGTTGACATACTTCCGTCATGCCCTGTGTTCATTGCCTGCAGCATATCGGAAACTTCCTTACCTCTTACCTCTCCCACAATAATTCTGTCAGGCCTCATTCTCAGACTTGTCTTAATGAGCATGTCCATAGAAACACTGCCCTGTCCCAATGAATTGGCATTGTGACATTCCATCTGCACCAGATTATCTATGTGCTTCATCTGAAGCTCAGCCGAATCCTCAATAACAATAACTCGTTCCCCCTTAGGTATGAACTCAGAAAGCGCGTTGAGAAAGGTTGTCTTGCCCGAAGATGTTCCTCCGCTTACGAAAATATTGTAGCCCGCCGCCACAAGTGTCTTGAGCATACTGGCACAATCCTCTGACATACTGCCCGCCCTCATAAGATCCTTCATGGTTATTCTTGTCTTGCCGAACTTTCTTATTGTAAGAATGGGTCCATTAAGTGCAATATTCTTATATACTCCGTTGACTCTGGAGCCGTCCTCAAGCCTTGCATCAACGATTGGATTCATCTCATTGATTTCTCTGTGGACACCGGCAGCAATAGTTCTGATTACTTCTTCAAGCTCCTCTGTAGATTCAAACTGCTCATCGCATATAACC
>DATESI010000056.1:0-2212 GCA_035270905.1 Anaerovoracaceae bacterium | reverse complement strand
AGACGGTGGTATACAAATATTCCAAGGCATACCGAAGTCAGCTTTCTAAGGTGGCGGAGATGACTAACGAAAATATAGCCAATGAGCTTTTGTATAGAGTAAACAGTGTAGAGGGATTTGCAGCGGAGCATTACAGCAAGGAGCTTGAGGACCTAGAAAAGAAGGCAGTTCGTGCCAATGTCCTTGAGACAGCAATGCAGCCAATTTATAGGGTGGTGGCTTTGCTTGGGCTTCTTGTGATAGTCTATGTCTGTGGCACTATGGTAGCTCGCGGGCAATGGACAGTGGGAGATTTTGCGGCATACGTTGGAATATTTATAGACTTTGCAGCCAAGGCCAGTAAGTCAGGCAAGCTGTTCAATTCAGTGCAAAAGGCTCAGGTTTCATGGCAGAGAATTAAGCCATATTTGAATGGGGTTAGGGGCGAATCTGTCGGCAAAGCCGAGGCCGGCATTTCCGGCGGAGCAGACGCCCATGGCGTAGCCGGCCCAATCACCCTTCGTGTAGAGGACCTGTGCTTCCGCAAGGTAAGTCATGCAAGCTTTGAAATTTCCACAGGTGAGCTTCTTGGTGTAACGGGGCCAATAGCCAGCGGTAAATCTCTTATCGGTATGGCACTTCAGGGACTTTGGCAGTATGATGGGAGCATCAATATTAACGGTAAGGAGCTGCGAGATATGACATCTGCACAGATTAGCAAGTATATCGCATATATGGGTCACGACAGCCAGCTTCTTTCGGATACCATTTATAACAACATCACACTAGGTGGTGGAGATTCGGGAAAGAGCGAGGGATTTGTGGAGAGGCAGTATGATGACATTGCGCAGGTAATCCGTGATGTGGACTTTGAAGAGGATCTTAAGGCTATGCCCGATGGCATCAACACAATGGTGGGACCTTCAGGTGTAAGACTTAGCGGCGGACAGCAGGCAAGACTTGCACTAGCTAGAGCACTCTATAATAAGAGTAGAATTTTGGTCCTAGATGACCCATTCTCAGCAGTTGATGTTGCCACGGAAAAAAGGATAATAGAGAATATTAAGAAGAACTATGCGGACTCTGCAATAGTTCTGATTTCCCATAGAGTTTCGGCATTTAATAATGCAGAAAAGGTACTTCTTGTGGAGGACGGCAAGACAACCTTTGATACACACCAAAACCTTATGGAAACCTCAGAAACATATAGAGAAATTTTCTCATTGCAGGCAGAACCGGACATGCAGAACTCTCTAGGTGCGGAGAAGGGCAGGCAGGAGGTGCACCATGAATAGCGTAGGCAAAATTACTATGAAGGTTCTCAAGGCGAAGCCAATTTATGTGGTAGCCATGATACTACTTGTGGCTGCAGTTGTGCTTCTCAGCCTTATTCCACCCCAAATACTTAGGATAATTATTGACGAGTATCTGCTGGCTGGAGTTACCAAGGGACTGTTTGCAATAGCAGTTATATACCTTGCATCATATGTGCTCATAGGAGTATTCGACTTCCTTAAGGCATATCTCCTTACAGTTGCAGGACAAAAAATCATCAAAGAGATTCGTATTGCCATGGAGCAAAAATTAACCAGACTTAAGTCCTCATATTTTACTAAAAACAGCGTGGGGGCATTGTCATCCAAGTTCATGAACAACGTTGACAATATCAATACCCTATTCACAGAAGGGGTTATAAGCATGGTAATCGATTGCTTCAAAATCCTTGGAATTGTAGTATCTATATGGATTTTTAGCTACAAGCTGGCTATATTTGCTATTGCCCTAATCCCCATTGTGGCTGTCATAACAGCCTACTTCAGAAGACGTATGCTGAGGGCACAGATTACGAACCTAGCGCAGGTTGGCAAGGTCAACAATCACATAGTAGAGAGCATCAAAAATATAATAATGATTAAGACCTTCAACAAGGAAGGCTACATGGAGAGCACCTATAAGAAGCATCTTGATGAGAACTACAAGACCATGGCAAGAGTCAGCTTCTTTGATTCAAGCTATTCGCCTATAATCCAGATAATGACGGCAATGGCAATATCATTTGTGTTCTACTTCGCATCAGGTGATAGCAATATCCTTGGAATTTCCATCGGAGAAATTGCGGCTGCAACCAACCTGATAACCAACCTGTTCACCCCAATCGACACCCTTGGAATGGAGCTTCAAAGCATCCAGAAGGGGCTTTCGGGTATCAAGAGCGTAGATGAATTCCTGGCGA
>DATESI010000055.1:0-4973 GCA_035270905.1 Anaerovoracaceae bacterium | reverse complement strand
CCTCCGGAGTGGCCAATATACCGATCATTCGATTTTGGTTATTCTAAGCCCTTCAGCGTAGGATGGTGGGCGATAGACCATGATGGTAGAGCCTATAGAATCCTAGAGATGTATGGCTGTACAAAAGAGCCAAATGAGGGTGTTAAGTGGACACCGATTAAGATCTTCCAAGAGACTTATAAAATCGAGAAAGAACATAGGTGGCTAAAGGGCAAAAAGATACATGGAGTAGCAGATCCCTCAATTTGGGATGCTTCCAGGGGAGAATCGGTGTATGAGACAGCGGCAAAGGCCGGAATCTACTTTGATCCAGGGGACAACAAGCGTATTCCTGGATGGATGCAGATGCATTACAGATTTGCCTTTGACAGTGAGGGCTATCCAATGATTTACACGTTCAGCACCTGCAAAGGCTTTATAAGGACTATTCCGCTGCTGATGTATTCCGACACTATACCGGAGGACCTGGACACAGACGGAGAGGACCATATCGCTGATGAAACAAGGTATTTCTGCATGGACAGGCCAATCAAGGCAAGGATTGCAGTAGATGATCAAACCAAAGTGGACTATGAGGATCCGCTAGACCTATTCAAAAAAACCAAGAATGAAAGGTACACATGGTATAGCTAAAGGAGGTATTGCATGAATTTAAAGAACTTATTCAAAGGAAAGAACGAAGAACAGCAAGCACAGCAGCAGCAGCCTATTGGAGAAAAAGAGATAGGAAAGGCCTTAGAAATCCTCATGAAGTACAAAGAGGGCAAGGCCAACCTAGATAAAAGGATCATTGAAAATGAGCAATGGTATAAAATGCGACACTGGGAGCAAATCAGGGATGCAAGCAAGAATCCGGAGCCTGAACCTGCATCTGCATGGCTATTTAACAGTATAGCTAACAAACATGCTGATGCTATGGATAATTTCCCGGAGCCTAGCATACTGCCAAGGGAAGAGGGAGACCAGCCGGACGCTGAAATGCTGACTTCTATCGTACCATGCGTCCTTGAAAGAAACGAATTTGAACAGACCTATGATGATGCATGGTGGTATAAGCTTAAGACGGGTACAGGAGCTTATGGCGTGTTTTGGAACACATCACTAGAAAATGGACTAGGTGACATAGATATTAAAATGGTCGATATCCTGAACATGTTTTGGCAGCCGGGAATAAAGGATATTCAAAATTCACCGCACCTTTTCAATGTAGAATTGGTAGAAAATGAGATATTGGAGCAGGAATATCCGGAGATGATTGACAAACTAGGATCAGGGGACACAATAGAGGTCGGCCAGTATGTCTATGATGATGAAGTAGACAATTCTACTAAGTCGGCTGTTGTAGACTGGTACTACAAAAAATCAATTCAAACGGATACAGGATCACGACAATTATTACACTTCTGTAAGTTTTGCAATGGCGTAGTGCTATCATCCACTGAAAATGATCCGGAGTTAAGCGAGAGAGGGCTATATGATCATGGGGAATATCCCTTTGAGCTAGATGTATTATTTACGGAAGAAGGAACCCCATGCGGTTTTGGGTATATCGACATCATGAAAGACTGTCAAATGTATATCGACAAGCTTAATCAGATCATCATAAAACATGCCTTTAGGTCCGGTAATCCTAAGTGGTTTGTAGCAGATAGCGTTGATATTAATATGTCAGATGTCACAGATGATAAGATCCAGTTTATCAAGTGCACAGGGCAGATTGACGACACCCGGCTTAAGCAGTGGGATATTAAACCACTAGACCATCAAATCATACAGCACCTGCAGTCAAAGATCGAAGAGCTTAAGGAGACATCCCAAAATAGAGACTTTTCCCAGGGGAGTACAGCGTCAGGCGTTACAGCTGCATCCGCCATAGCAGCACTACAGGAAGCCGGGAACAAAGGATCTAGGGATATGATTAAATCTTCCTATCGCACATTCACAAGGATAGTTTACCTCTGTATAGAGCTAATAAGACAGTTTTATACAGAGCCAAGGAGTTTTAGGATTATCGGGGAGAGTGGAGCCACTAAGTACATACAGTACCAAAACCAAAGCATACAGGAGCAGGAGCTAGGCCAGGCGTTTGGGGAGGAATTAGGATTCCGCAAACCTATCTTTGATATAAAGGTAAAGAGCCACAAATCAAGCCCATTCTCCAGGGTAGCACAAAATGAATTAGCTAAAGAACTGTATTCAGCTGGGTTCTTCAATCCTCAAATAGCAGATCAGGCACTCGTAGCCATGGACATGATGGACTTTGAGGGCAAAAATGCGACAGTGAAAAAAATTTCAGAGAACGCAAGTCTTTACAGCTTACTACAGCAGATGATCCCTATGGCACAAATCATAGACGCACAGAACGGGAGCAATATGACGGACGCCATTGCACAACAGCTAGGTATGCCAATGCCACAGCAACAGACAGATACAAGTACAGTAACAGATACCAACGCACTAGGTAAGGCGGTACAGACTTCCCAAAGCAATACAGCAACAAAGGCTAAAGAGAGAGCTGCAAACACCGCTATGCCAAAATAGGAGGAGCAATGACTACTATCATATGCGAGAATGACATGCGAAAATATACGATCATGATAGACGGACATTCAGGGTATAACCCTGGCAATGACATTGTATGTGCTTCATGCTCGATCTTGACCTACACCCTACTTAATGCCTTGGCCAATATGGATACAGAGGAATTTGATTCAAAGGAATATGACGGAGGATTTGTTATAGGTGTAAAAGGTACAAGGGAGACATGGCCGGAAGTAAAGACGGTAATCGAAACAATCATGCTAGGTTATGAGCTCCTACAAGAGCAGTACCCGGCAAATGTATCAGTATCATGGTAACTATTAAAATTTAAGGAGGGAAATTATGAGGTATCGAAAGAAACCAGTAGTAGTTGAAGCAATTAAGTGGACAGGTGGAAACTTAGATAAAGTTGAAGAGTTTGTTGGTGAATCATTAATTTATGACTATAATGATTCGGCTTGGCAAGCCGGAGAAGGGGCCCCATTTATTGATGTTAAAATTAAAACCTTAGAAGGAGAGATGTCGACATCATATGGGGACTGGATTATTAAGGGTGTAAATGGAGAGTTTTATCCATGTAAGCCAGACATCTTTAAAAAGACATATGATGAAGAGACAGGCGGAATGAATTTTGGACAAGCACTTGAATTATTAAAATCAGAAACTCCCATTGCAAGAGAGGGATGGAATGGCAGAGGAATGTTTGTTGTGTATCAAAAGGGATATCCGCAGGGCATTCAAAGTAATAAACAGACCGCAGAGGCATGGGGAATGCAAGAGGGCGACTTGTTTAGGTGTGAGCCTTACCTACAAATCAAGATGGTAAACGGATCTCATGCTATGTGGGTACCTTCAATAAATGATGTGTTGGCAGAGGACTGGCACGGAGTTGAAAAGGCATAGGGGAGAAATATTTTTTGCTTTGTGGTAAAAATACACTATAGGTAGATTTAGTCTACTGACACTTGGGAAAGACCATGAGGAAAGGAGCATTACATGCTTAGAAAGTATTTGTTAAACCTCCGGAAATTTGATGGCGAAGGAGCCATAGCCGGAACGGGCGAAGGAAATCCCTCTGACGCCGAGGGGGAACAGGGCGAACAACAGGTTGTATATGGAAAAGTAGAAAAAGAACAGCCTGAAAAAGATCCGGACGCCACGGACACAACAGATCCCGAAGCTAGGAACACAGAGTTTGAAAGATTAATCCAGGGTGACTATAAGGACATTTACGAAAAGAAGTTTCAAGAAGTGTTCAACAAACGCTTTAAGGATTACAAGACGCTTCAAAAACAGACCGAGGATGCTAAGCCTTTGATAGACTTGCTAGGTCCTAAATATGGAGTATCTGACGGAGATCTTTCAAAACTAGCAAAGGCGATAGAGCAAGATTCTTCTATGTGGGAAGAGGCAGCTTTTGAGCAAGGGTTAACAGTAGAGCAGTATAAGCATATGAAACAGCTGGAGAAAGAGAGCCAAGCTTTTAGAGAAATGCAACAGCAAGCAGAGCAGGAACGAGGGGCAGAGGAAACATATAATAGGTGGCTACAGCAATCCGAGCAACTAAGGACCTTATATCCAACATTTGAGCTCGAAGCAGAGATCAGAAATCCAGCTACAGGGCAGAAATTCATGGATGTATTGGCAGCCACTAATGATGTCAAAGTCGCATTTCAGGCAATCCATTTCGACGAAATTCTCCCAAGTGCTATGCAGGTAACAGCTCAAAAGGTCAAGGAAGCTACTGTAAGCAATATCAAGTCACGCAACCAAAGGCCTAGAGAAAATGGTATTAACTCTTCCAATGCTGTAGTAATAAAGAATGATCCGAGTAAATGGTCTGATGCCGATATTGACGAGGTTATCAGACGTGTAGAGGCTGGGGAAAAAATAAGACTATAACTCCCAGCTTACGTAGAAGGGAGAAACATGGAAAAACTAAAAGAGATATACTTCAAATTAAATCTTACAAAGTTTGATGATGTGACTAACACCACAGGAAGCAACACCGAAGGAAATAACTTGTCAGTAGAAATGAAAACATTTTATGACAAGAATCTGATTAAGAACGCAATGCCTAATCTGATCCATGATCAGTTTGCACAGAAGAGAAATATCCCAAAGGGTGGCGGTAAGACAATCGAGTTTAGACGCTATACACCATTTGCAAAGGCCCTAGTGGCTCTTACAGAAGGCGTAACACCTGATGGCGGTACTGTAGATGTAACAGCTATCACAGCTACTATTAAGCAGTATGGCGATTTTAGACGCTTATCCGACCTATTAATCCTTACGGCTATTGATAACAATATCGTTGAGGTTACAGCTCTTTTAGGCCAACAGGCCGGAAGAACTCTTGACACAGTAACCAGGGAAATTATAAATGGCGGAGATTCTGTTCAGTACGCAGACGGAACTGTAACACACAGATA
>DATESI010000054.1:0-2056 GCA_035270905.1 Anaerovoracaceae bacterium | reverse complement strand
CAACGTCACTGGTGGTGCCACCCATATCCACAATTAGCGCATTTAACTCTTGGGACGCGCCGCACAGCTCCTTAGCCCCAATCACCGATGCCGCCGGCCCGCAAAGAAGTGTCTCTACTGGCCTTGCCAGTGCATAATCCTTGGACATAACACTGCCGTCGCTCTTAACGATAACGATTGGCAAATCAATCTTAAGCTCAGCAAGTGATACCTCTATTGACCTAAAGAAGTTGTTCATCACAGGAATAAGCCTAGCATTTAGGAGAGCCGTTGCACCCCTCTTTTGCACATTTATTTCCTGATAAAGATCATATCCTCGCACGCAAGGAATGCCCAGCTCCTGGGCAATAATTTTCTCAGCCTGTTTCTCAAATTCACCGTCGTTGTATTTGGGGTTAATCTGCACAACGGCCACACTGTCATAAATTTTAAAGCCCTCAGCCACATCTCTTCTGAAGCCTTCCCAGTCTGGGACATTGTCGCCCTTCAAATCCTTGGCAGGGTCCCCCGCCAAAAAATATATATCCTTAATCTTTGGCAGTCCGTATACGCCATCCATTCTGGTTACAACCTTAGGGTTAACACCAATAAAGACAAGCTTGGCTCTGCCGCCCTTGTTTTCTACACACGCATTGGTTGCAAGGGTGGTGGAAAGAGATATATACTTAGCTTCCTTGATTAGCCCCGCGTCGAGTCCCTTGAGTGCCTTGATTATTCCAATCTTCAAATCCTGTTTAGTTGTCAGCGTCTTATTGGCCGAAAGCACCTTATGCTTATCAGTATCATAGATTACTGCATCGGTGCAGGTTCCACCTGTGTCAATTCCAATTCCAATCATAATTTCTCCATGCACGCAAACAGACATTTCCCTTAATAGGAGAAATGTCTTGTTTGGTATTTTTTAGCTTGGTAAGCTTACGTAGAGTTCTATTCGCTGGTCACGAAATCACTCTAATCATAACGTCTTATTTATCGTATTTGCCGTATGTGCACGCTTCTTCAACAATGAGCTTAGCCATGTCGAAGTTAAGTGCTGACGGATATTCACAGCCTGTTGCAAGAACAAATCCGCCGCCCTTGCCTAGAGCATCAATCTGCTTCCTACATTCTTCTCTAACCTGATCCTCAGATGCTGCAAGTAGCCAGCCCGGCTCAATCATTCCGATGAATGTTGTTTCGCTTCCGTAGGTTTCCTTCATCTCTTCCATTGTACTGCAATCAGGTGGAAGATGGTCTAGTGAAAATGCTACAGGGTGCATTCTTGCGATCTGCTGCTTGATATATATACCTTCGCCGCAGTTATGTACCATAACCATTGCGCCGTGTTCTCTTACTGTGTTTGCAAGGTCCTCAACCAGAGGTCCCTCAACCTTATCCCACATCTTAGGGCTAAGAATTGTCTTGGATGAATACAGGGTATCAAACATTATTGCATGGCATCCTGCTTCGATAAGAGCAATGGCAAACTCCTTAAGAGTTTCTGTAATATTCTTGAGTGCCTGTTCCATCTTCTCTGGGCACTTAATCATGTCGTAGAACATTTGCTCCTGGCCACGCATCATTGACAAGACTCCAAGTGGTCCAAATACGAAGCCTACAAGTGGCTTTTCCTGTCCTCTTGCTTCATAAAGAAGCTTTGCAAGCTCGATGTGCTCGCTCATTCTTGGTGTCTCCCTTGGATTGATTATTTCAACCTTGTCATAGTCGTCTGCAGTCTTAAGAAGTCTGTCGTCCATGTCAGGGTGAGCCGCATTGATTGGGCTGTAAACAACCTTCTGTCCCCAGTCAGCAGCTTCTACTGATAGGTCGATAAGTGTACACATTACGTCTACACCGATTTCATCAGTTGCCTTAATGATTGATTCAGCACACTTCTTTGGGTCCTTGGACCATTCCTCGTAGTTGATTCCAAGGGTCTGCATTGATACGCTGTTGATTAGTGGATATACCGGTACTCTGTCCGGTTCTTTATGCTGTAACGCTAATGTTACTCTCTCTATTGAATTCATATTTACCTCCAAAAAGTTAATTTGTAATCTGTTGTAATCTTTAGCTA
>DATESI010000053.1:0-9193 GCA_035270905.1 Anaerovoracaceae bacterium | reverse complement strand
ATATATACCTGAGATGAGGAAAATCATTGCGACGGCCCTGGGGGTTAGCATTGACAAAATCAGCATCAAGGGAACAACCACCGAGAAGCTGGGCTTCACGGGAAGAGAAGAGGGAATTGCCTGCGAGGCGGTTTGCCTTTTGAACAAAAATTAGAGAGTGCAGGCGAGCATTCACATTATAAATAAAGGAGAACATAGCACAATGAGACTTTCAAAAATGCACATTAAGACACTTAGAGAAGTACCAAACGAGGCAGAGATTCCTAGTCATATCCTGCTCCTTAGGACAGGAATGATAAGGAAGCTGGTTTCCGGCGTTTACGGATTCATGCCACTTGGGTGGCGCTCTGTTAGGAAGATAGAGGACATCGTAAGACAAGAAATGGATGCGGCAGGGTCACAGGAGATTCACATGTCAGCAGTTCAGCCCGCTGAGCTTTGGCAGGAGTCGGGCAGATGGTTTGCCTACGGTCCAGAGCTTTGGAGACTTAAGGACAGAAACGGCAGAGACTTTTGTCTTGGACCAACCCATGAAGAAATCTTTACAGACGTGGTAAGAAACGACGTCTCCTCATATAGACAGCTACCTATGAGTCTTTACCAGATTCAGACCAAGTATAGAGATGAGGCAAGACCAAGATTTGGACTTATGAGAAGCAGAGAGTTCATTATGAAGGATGCTTATTCCTTTGATAGAGACCAAGCCGGCCTTGATGAAAGCTATAGAATAATGTACGAAGCATATGAAAAAATATTTACTAGATGCGGACTTACATTCAGGCCAGTAGAGGCAGACACAGGTGCTATCGGCGGAAGCAACTCTCACGAATTCACCGCACTTTCTGAGGTTGGCGAGAGCGAAATCGCATATTGCGAGAAGTGTTCAATGGCGGCAACAACTGAGAGAGCTGAGTGCGTAGATGCAGCAGCCCAGGATGTTCCAATGCTTTCCCTTGAGGAGGTCAACACCCCGGGAACTAAGACCATTGAAGAGGTTGCGGGTTTCCTTGGAATGGACAAGGAGCAGACAATGAAGGCCCTTCTTTTCGTAACCTATGACAACGAAGAGAAAGAAAACGGCTACGTTGCGGCATTCGTCAGAGGCGACAGAGAGCTGAATATGACTAAGCTTGTTAACGCCCTTGGAATTCCAGAGCATGCCATTGAGTTTGCAGATGAAGAAAAGATGGCGGCGGCAACAGGCTGCGTTGGCGGATTTACTGGACCTTGCGGACTAAAGAACTGTACTATAGTCGTAGACAGCGAGCTGCCAGGGCTTAAGAACCTTTGCGCAGGTGCCAATAAAGCAAATTACCATTTGAAGAATGTAAACTACGACAGAGATTACAAGGCTGACATAATTAAGGACATCAAGGTTCTTAAGGAAGGGGATCCGTGTCCAGTATGCGGTGCACCCGTTAAGCACGCACGAGGTATCGAGGTTGGACAGGTATTCAAGCTTGGAACCAAATATTCCGATTCAATGGGAGCAACCTACAAGGATGAGAACCAAAAGGACCATCCAATCGTAATGGGCTGCTACGGAATCGGCGTTACCAGAACCTTGGCTGCAGTAGTAGAGCAGCACCATGACGACAACGGAATCATTTGGCCAATGTCAGTGGCACCTTATCACGCAATCATTACCCTGGTTAAACCAGGAGATGAGGCACAGGACAAGGTGGCAGATGATATTTACAACAAGCTAGTAGCAGCAGGCATCGAGGTCCTCCTTGATGACAGAGACGAAAGACCAGGAGTTAAGTTCAAGGATGCAGACCTTCTTGGAATTCCGGTTAGAATAACAGTAGGCAAGCTTGCAGGCGAGGGCAAGGTTGAATACAAGCTGCGTAGAGACGCAGAAAAAGAAGAGATTACGGTAGAAGAGGCAATATCAAGAGCCATAGATATTGTTAATTCAGAAAAATAATAGGAGCACAAGTATGTGGATAGGTGGAGTCAGAGTAGTAATACCTAACGAAAAAAACGAAATACTCATGGTCAAACAGCATCACGAGGGTAGAGATATCTGGATGGTGCCGGGTGGAGCAATCGAGCCAGGCGAAAATTCAATCGAGGCAGGAATCCGAGAAATAAAAGAAGAGACAGGCCTTGACATCGTCATTAACGGCATGGCTTGGCATATTGAAGAGGTTTCCGAGGAAAGAGGACAACGGTTCGTCAACTATATGACTGCCGAGGTAGTTACCGGCGTGCCTAAGCTTGGGACAGACCCAGAGCTTGCCAAGGATAAACAGGTAATGAAAGAACTAAGATTTTTGTCGCGAGATGAGATTGCAAAATTAGAAAACGTACACCCATCATTTTTGAATGATGAAATTTGGGAGATACTAGATAGTGAACCAAACGGTACAACCTACTACAGATTACGATAATTACGGAGGAAGAAAAAATGAAAAAGATAACTATTGAGATGGAAAAGGGCGGAGTAATGACAGGAGAGCTTTATGAGGATATCGCACCCGAAACCGTTGCAAACTTCGAAAAGCTAGCTAAGGATGGATTCTACAACGGATTAACATTCCACAGAGTAATCCCCGGCTTCATGATTCAGGGCGGATGCCCGCAGGGCACAGGAACAGGCGGACCTGGATATAGCATCAAGGGCGAGTTCACAGGCAATGGCTTCAAAAACGATTTGAAGCACACCACAGGTGTTCTTTCCATGGCAAGAGCAATGGATCCTAATTCCGCAGGCTCACAGTTCTTCATTATGGTTGCAGATGCACCCCATCTTGATGGACAGTATGCTGCCTTCGGCAAGATTACAGAGGGCATGGATGTGGCACAGGATATCGTAAGGGTTAGAACAGGATTCCAGGACAAACCAGTAGAACCTGTTGTAATCAAAACAATAATTGTAGAATAATCACTTTTTTATTGTGGTATGCGACTAAAAATAAAAAAAGTGGGTATATAGTATCGGTTGGTTATAATTGTCATGAATTAAAACCCAAATCAAAAATCGAAAGAGGATTAATATGGCATTCTTTAAAGAAGTAAATGAAGACATAAAGACCGTGCTGAGACAGGACCCAGCTGCGCGAAACGGAGTAGAAGTACTGCTTTGCTACCCGGGAATTTGGTCGCTTATTATGCATAGACCTGCACACTGGTGCTACAGACACCATATGAAAATGATAGGAAGAATGATATCACAGCTAATCAGGTGGTTCACCGGAATAGAGATACACCCAGGTGCTACTATAGGCAGACGCTGCTTCATAGACCACGGCATGGCGGTAGTAATCGGAGAAACCACAGAGATAGGTGATGATGTAACAATATATCAAGGAGTAACCCTAGGCGGAACAGGCAAGGACACAGGCAAACGTCACCCGACCATAGGCAACCGAGTCGTCATAAGTACAGGAGCCAAGGTACTTGGACCCCTCACAGTAGGAGATGACGTTAAGATCGGCGCAGGTTCAGTGGTACTCAATGCAATACCATCAGGCTCGACAGTAGTCGGTATACCCGGCAAAATCGTCAAACGATATGGCGAAGAAACAGAGGAACTAAATCAGGTTAACCTTCCTGACCCTGTTGCCATGGAGCTTGAATGTCTAAGAAGACGAATTGTTATGCTAGAAAACAAACTTTACCAGAGAGGGAATGAAGATGAAGATTTATAACACATTAACAAGAAAAAAAGAGGAATTTGTTCCTATCAATAAGGACCTTATCACAATTTATGTTTGCGGTCCAACGGTGTACAACTTCTTTCATATCGGGAACGCAAGACCATTCGTAGTTTTCGACACATTGAGGAAGTACCTAGAATACAGAGGCAACAAGGTTAAGTTCGTTCAGAACTTTACAGATGTTGACGACAAAATTATCAATAAGGCAAGAGAAGAAGGCATTACAGCACCCGAAGTTTCCGAAAAGTATATAGAAGAATACTACAAGGATGCGTCAGCACTTAATGTTAAGAAGGCAGACGTACACCCTAAGGTTTCTGAGCATATTGAGGATATCGTAACCTTCGTCAAGACATTGGTTGACAAGGGCTATGCTTACGAGGTGGGAGGAGATGTATACTTCTCGACCAGGAAATTCCCTGAATACGGCAAGCTTTCCAAGCAGAACATTGATGACCTCGAATCCGGTGCAAGAATTGCAGTTGGAGAGGTTAAGCAGGATCCACTTGATTTTGCACTTTGGAAGGCAAGGAAGACAGATGACGAAATCGCATGGGAATCACCATGGGGCATGGGTAGACCCGGCTGGCATATTGAGTGCTCCGCAATGTCCAAGAAGCACCTTGGCGAAACCATAGATATCCATGCAGGTGGACAGGATTTGCAGTTCCCTCATCACGAGAATGAGATTGCACAGTCAGAGTGCTGCAATGGAGCTCCATTCGCACACTACTGGATGCATAACGGATATATCACCATAGATAACGAGAAGATGTCAAAGTCCAAGGGCAATTTCTTCACAGTAAGAGATATTCTCAAGGAGTACGACGGTGAGGTAATGAGATTCTTCCTTCTGTCAGGACACTATCGCAGCCCAATCAACTTCAGTGATTCATTGATGGAACAGGCTAAGAACGGTCTTGGAAGAATGGAAAACTGCAAGGAGAACCTGATATATTTGATTGCTAATACAGAAGGTACCATGACAGAGGATGAGAAGACGGCTCTAGCTGGATACGATAAGTATAGAACAGAATTCATCACAGCAATGGATGATGACCTCAATACTGCTGATGGCATCAGTGCTGTATTTGAGCTTGTCACTGCAATCAATACTGCAGTAAAGGACGGAGCTTCCAAGGAGTTCTGCCAGAAGTCCCTAGATACATTGATGGAGCTTGCAACAGTTCTCGGACTTTTGCAGGGTAAGGAAGATGATGCAGTAGGTGCAGACATACAGGCACTTATCGACGAGAGACAGGAAGCAAGAAAAACTAAGAACTTTGCTCGTGCTGACGAAATCAGAGATATTCTCAAGGCACGTGGCATCACTTTGAAGGATACACCCCAGGGAGTGCAGATAATTAAGGAATAATGAAAAAATTAAACTCAAAGGAAATTAACTCAACGGCATTGGCTTATATAGGCGATGCCGTTTATGAGATATATGTAAGAAGGCATGTGATGGAAACAGGCCAAACCAATGCTGATAGGCTGCATCAGATGGCTATCCAGTATGTCTGTGCAGATGGACAGGCTAAGGCTGTCAAGAAGCTGATGCAGGAGTTCTTGACCGAAGAAGAGGTGCGTGCAGTCAAACGTGCCCGCAATCACAAGACTACATCCAAGCCTAAGAATGCGGACCCAGTTATCTATAAGCTAGCCACCGCCTTCGAGGCCCTTGTGGGTCAGCTATATATTGACGAGAACACAGCTAGACTCGAAGAAGTAATCTTCGAGGCCTTTAATATTATTGAAGCAGGAGAAAAAAATGAGTAAAGCAGATGTACTATTCGTGAACATGTGCCAAGGCATACTTGACCATGGATTTTCCTCAGAGGGACAGAAGGTTAGAGCCAAGTGGGAGGATGGAACCCCTGCTCATACCATCAAGAACTTTGGTGTAGTTAACAGATATGATTTGTCAGAGGAGTTCCCTGCATTGACCCTGAGGCCTACAGCAATCAAATCTGCCGTAGATGAGCTACTGTGGATTTGGCAGAGCAAGTCCAACAACATACACGATTTGAAGAGCGGCATATGGGATGAATGGGCCGATGAGGATGGGTCAATCGGCAAGGCATACGGATACCAAATGTCTAGGCAATATAAGTTTGCCCAAGGAGTCATGGACCAGGTGGATAATGTTATTTGGCAGCTCAAGAATACGCCATATTCAAGGCGTATATTGACCAATATATATAACTTCCAGGACCTTAGCGAAATGAACCTAGAACCATGTGCATACAGCATGACCTTCAATGTTACAGGCAATAGGCTAAACGGAATATTGAATCAGAGATCCCAGGATATACTTGCAGCTAACAACTGGAATGTTGTCCAGTATTCAGTTCTAATACATATGCTGGCACAGGTAACAGGGCTAGTTCCTGGCGAGCTGGTGCATGTTATTGCAGATGCACATATATATGATAGACATGTACCTATTATCAAGGAGCTTATCGCAAGACCCCAGTTCCCAGCTCCTAGGTTTAGCCTCAATCCAGACATCAAGAATTTTTATGATTTTACTACTGCTGATTTGATAATCCAGGATTACCAAAAGAACCCTCAGATTACCAATATTCCAATAGCAGTTTAATTAGGGAGACATAATCGCAATTAGGCGATTAATCAGCAATTTCAAGGAGGACAAGAGATGAAACTTATAGTTGCAGTTGATAACAAGTGGGCAATGGCTAGAGGTGGCAAGCTACTGACACACCTTCCTGGGGACCTTAAGTTTTTCAAAGAAAAGACCGTAGGCAAGACCGTAGTCATGGGCAGAACCACACTAGAGAGCCTGCCGGGCAAGAAACCATTGCCAGACAGAAATAACATAGTAATGACCACCAATCATGATTACAAGGTAGAGGGTGCAACCATGGTTCACTCCATGGGAGAGCTGGCCAAGCTTTTGGAAGACTACGACACCAACGAAGTTTTTATTATCGGTGGCGAGAAGGTCTACAAGGAGTACCTGCCTTATTGCGACACATACTTTATCACCAAGATATATAAGGACTTCCAAGGAGATCAATTCTTCATGGATTTGGATAAGCTTAGCTCCATAGAGGTGGTTTGGCAGAGCGATATGCAAGAGGAGAATGGCATCAAGTATCAGTGGTTCGAATATAGAAGAAAATAAAGGCGTCTAGGTGCCAGGCATTGCTAACATGCCGAGGAGCATTGCTAGGCAGAAGGAAGATATATGGAAGACAAAAATATTATTATAGGAAGAAACCCCGTAATGGAGGCCCTCAAGAACGAGCGAGAAATCGACAAGCTTTTGATAGATAGAGGTGCCGAAGGCTCCATTAACAAAATTGTTGGAATGGCCAAGAGCAAGGGCATCATAATCAGGCAGGCAGACAAGAATGAGCTAGACAGAATTGCAGAAGGTAGACCTCATCAGGGAGTAATAGCCTATGCAAGCAGCTACAAGTACGCAGACCTTGAGGACATATTCGCCAAGGCAGAAGCAAGGGGCGAAGACCCCTTCATCATAATACTCGATAACCTTGAGGATCCACACAATTTGGGAGCCATAATGCGCAGCGCAGAGTGTGCAGGTGCCCACGGTGTAATCATCCCCAAAAGACGCTCCTGCGGCATTACAGAGGTTGTGGCCAAGGCCTCAGCTGGAGCCGTAGAGTACATTCCGTGCGTCAAGGTTTCAAACATCGCCCAGACCATAGAACTTCTTCAAAAAAGAGGACTTTGGATTGCGGCCTGCGACATGGGCGGCAAGAACTATTATGAGCAAGACCTTAAGGGCAAGCTGGCAGTTGTCATAGGCAGCGAAGGCTTCGGCATAAGCAAGCTCGTAAAGGAAAAGTGTGACTTCGTAGTTTCTATGCCTATGGTTGGAAGCATTACATCACTCAATGCATCCAACGCAGCGGCAGTAATAATGTATGAGGTAAGAAAACAAAGAGATGGTAAATAAGGATCTAAATTTTTTTACAGATGAAACCTTGGTACAGATGGCCCAAGAGGGTAGCAGAACAGCCGAGGAATATCTAATCGAAAAGTATAAGGAAATCGCCAAGGAGAAGGCGAAGATTTACTACATTGCTGGCGGTGATAACGAGGACGTTATACAGGAGGGAATGATAGGTGTATTCAAGGCAATCAAAAGCTATGATGACGGCAAGGGCGCATCCTTCAAGACCTTCGCAGAGGTTTGTATCAATAGACAGATTATTAACGCTATCAAGAACGCCAACAGGCTCAAGCATCAGCCCCTGAACCAGTCCCTCACCCTTGATGGAGACACAGAAGCTGGCGGTGAGAGCAGCGTGGTAGAGACAATCCCTATTAATAATGAGAACAATCCCGAAACCCTGCTAGTATTAAACGAAATAATCGAATACCTGCGCCAAAACGACAATGCCATATTGAGCAAATTCGAGAACAAGGTTTTCGCAGAGAAACTAAAGGGTAAGGACTATGTTGAGATTGCACGTGAGCTTAACCAAAAGCCCAAGGCAATCGACAATGCACTGCAGAGAATAAAGAAAAAAATTGCGGTATATTTGGGGCGTTAAGCCCCTTTTATTTAATTGACATTCAGGCCAAAATATAGTACCATAACAATATTATGATATGCTGTTGTAGCTCAGTAGGTAGAGCACTTCCTTGGTAAGGAAGAGGTTCGGCAGTTCGAGCCTGCTCAACAGCTCCAGATTTTCAAAATAAAAGGATTTATTTAGGAGGAAATTAAAATGGCAAAGCAAAAATACGAAAGAACGAAACCGCATGTAAACATCGGAACAATCGGTCACGTAGACCATGGTAAGACAACATTGACAGCAGCAATAACTAAGACATTACACCAGAGATACGGACTAGGTGCAGACGTAGCATTTGATGAAATCGATAAGGCACCAGAAGAAAAAGAAAGAGGAATCACAATCGCGACAGCACACGTAGAGTATGAAACACCAAACAGACATTATGCTCACGTAGACTGCCCGGGCCATGCTGACTATGTAAAGAACATGATTACAGGAGCAGCACAGATGGACGGAGCTATCCTAGTAGTAGCAGCAACAGATGGACCAATGCTTCAGACAAGAGAGCACATCCTGCTATCAAGACAGGTAGGCGTACCATACATCATCGTATTCCTAAACAAGTGCGACATGGTAGATGACGACGAATTACTAGATTTAGTAGAGATGGAAGTAAGAGAGCTTCTTGACCAGTACGAATTCCCAGGAGATGACACACCAATCATCAGAGGATCCGCACTCAAGGCATTAGAAGATCCATCAAGCGAATGGGGCGACAAGATTGTTGAATTATTCGAAGCAGTAGACTCATACATTCCAGAACCAGAAAGAGCAAACGATAAGCCGTTCATTATGCCGGTAGAAGACGTATTCTCAATCACAGGAAGAGGAACAGTAGCAACAGGAAGAGTAGAAAGAGGAGTTCTAAAAGTAGGAGACGAAGTAGAAATCATCGGACTATCAGACGAGAAGAGAAAAGTAGTAGTAACAGGCGTAGAAATGTTCAGAAAG
>DATESI010000052.1:0-7679 GCA_035270905.1 Anaerovoracaceae bacterium | reverse complement strand
CCAACAGAAAGACCGGCCTAATCGCCATCAACCTGAAGGATGATGACCAGCTAATCGGCATCAAGGAGACTAAGGGCAATAACAATGTAATTATCGTTACTAAGAACGGTAAGTGCATTTGCTTCTCCGAAGAAGATGTTAGAAGCATGGGAAGAATTGCTGGCGGCGTAAGAGCTATCAAGCTTGAAAAGGACGACGAAGTTGTCGCTATGGAGCTTGTTGAACCTACGCAAGAGCTTCTAGTTGTAACCCAAAAGGGATACGGCAAGAGAACGCCTGTTGAAGAATACAAGGTTCAGGTAAGAGGCGGCAAGGGACTTTTGACATACGATAAGGCCAAGTTCAAAAAGACTGGCGAGCTAATCGGTGCAATGGCTGTGGATAAGGATGATGAGGTCCTTCTGATTAACTCAGATGGAATTATCATTAGAATCAGAGCCGGCGAGGTTTCCAAGCTTGGTCGTGCAACACAGGGCGTTAGAATAATGAAGGTTAACGAGGATGTAAATATCGTCGCTATGGCCAAGGTTATCAAGGAAGACGAAATTGATGACGGTGAAACAGAGCCACCAAAAGGAAAAAAGGGTGACTCAAAGGCAGAGCCTGAAGCAGAAGAAAAAGAAGACGGAACAGAGCAGCTAAACCTAGAAGTTTAAAAGCTGCTGTGGGGAGAGAATAATGAAAGATAGTTTAAAATTTATAATTCCCGGCAAGCCGGAATACCTAACAATGGTAAGGCTGGCAATAAGCTCAATCGCTACAACGGCAGGGTTTGACCTAGACGATGCAGAGGATATCAAGAATGCAGTCGAGGAAGCTTGCAAAAACATTTCATGCCATGGGTTTGACGGATTTTCTGACAAATACGAGGTAGACTGCCATGTTGAGCAGGGAAGAATGGAAATTCAAGTTACAGACTGCTGCGATGAGCATACACTGACCAAGATCGCAAAGCCGTGCCAGGATTGCCCAAAAGAAGGGGACCTAGGTATATTTGTAATTAACTCACTTATGAATGAGGTAGAAATTGTGCCCCAAGCAGACGGACACAAGAGTATTAGAATGGTGAAGAGTAAATGAACCAGCAAGAACTTTTTATAGAGTACAAAGGTAACCCAACTATAGAAGTTCGAAACCAAATCGTTGAGAAATACTTATATATGGTCGATATCCTTATCAGAAAGTATTTGGGTAAGGGCGTTGAATACGACGATCTGTATCAAGTAGGAGCCTTAGCACTGGTTTCGGCCGTAGAACGTTTTGATCCGGACAAGGGCTTCGAGTTCAGTAGCTTTGCCACGCCTACAATTCTAGGTGAAATCAAAAAGTACTTTAGAGACAAACAGTGGAGCCTGAAGGTGCCACGCAGATTGAAGGAAATCGCAGCCAAAGTGCAGGAGGCCAAGGATGACCTTTATGCAGAGCTTCATCGCAAGCCAACCGTCGAGGAAATTTCAGCAAAGACGGAAATTTCTGTAGAGCAAATCATTGAGGCCATGGAGGGTGCGCAGGCCTACGGTACCTACTCCTTGGACAAGACCTTCGAAGAACAGGGCGAAGACGGCGAAAGTGCCTTCCTCGAAAGATACACAGGATTTGACGAGAAGGGCTACGAGAGAGTAGAAATCAGCGAAATAATCAATAAAGTAATGAGTAGCTTCAACGATCAGTATAGATATATTTTTAAGGAGAGATTTTTGTATAATAAATCCCAAGGAGAAATCGCCAAGACTCTCAATATATCTCAAATGACCGTTTCGAGAGCCGAAAAAAATATAATCGAAAGATTTAAAGCAGAAATACATAAATAGCAGGAGGAAAAAATGAAAAGAGTATTTTCGGGGGTTCAACCCACAGGAAACATACATCTTGGGAATTACCTTGGCGCACTTAAGCAGTTCGTCGAGCTGCAGGACGATCACGAATGTATATATTGCATTGTAGATATGCACGCCATCACGGTTCCTCAGGACCCAAAACAGTTAAGAGAGCACATCTTAGATGTTGCTGCCCTTTACCTTGCAGTAGGTATTGACCCAGACAAGTCAATAGTGTTCGTACAATCTGATGTTTCGGGACATGCGGAGCTTTCATGGGTTCTAACATGTAACTCATACACAGGCGAGCTTTCGAGAATGACGCAGTTCAAGGACAAGAGCAAGAATAAGGAATCAGCACCAACAGGGCTTTTCACATATCCTGTTTTAATGGCAGCAGATATCTTGCTTTACGATACAGACATAGTGCCTGTTGGCAACGACCAGAAGCAGCATATAGAAATATGTAGAGATATTGCAATCAGAATTAATAATACAAGGAAAAAGACCTTCGTAGTTCCCGACGGAAGATACCTGAAGGAGGGCGCAAGAATTATGGCCCTTGATGATCCAACCAAGAAGATGAGCAAGTCTGCAGAGAATATTCACAGCAGAATTTCACTCCTTGATGATGCAGCCAAGATTAAGAAATCTATAATGAAGGCAACTACTGACTCTGAGGGAATTGTAAAATTCGACGTGGAAAACAAGTCAGGAATTAGCAACCTAATGAACATTTACAGCGTACTTTCGGGTGTTAGCCTTGAGGACATTGAGAAGAAGTACGAGGGTAAGGGCTATGGAGACTTTAAGAAGGATTTAGTTGAGGTAACAGTGGATGCACTTGCACCAATCAAAGAAAAATATGAGCAGATTAGACATTCAGACGAGCTCATTGCAATCCTCAAGGATGGTGCTGCCAAGGCAGATGCCATTGCCCAGAAAACGATGAAGCGAGTTAAGGATAACTTTGGACTGGGCTTATAATCTAAGGTAAGAGCATAAAATAGTATAAATTAGACCGATATCGCATCGGTCTTTTTTGATTGGCATTCCTTGAGGGGAGAAAGAAGGCGGCTAAAATGTTGGAATTTCAATGCCGTTGTATTATATACAAAAGAATTACGCAAAGTTTAGCACACTAAAGAATTGAAAAGAGAAGCAATATCACATACAATAAGAGCAACAAAGTAAACTTATAGAGGCTTTATTTAATTTTGTATGATAATCAAAAGGAGAAAACACCATGAATAATTTTAAATTTGATGTTGACTATGTAAGAGATCAATTCCCTGCAATGTCCAGAACAGTCAATGGATATCCTGCAGCATACCTAGATGGTCCGGGAGGAACACAGGTACCAAGAAGAGTTGTTGAAAAGATTAACGACTACCTATATTATCACAATGCAAACTGCGACGGCGTATTTGCAACTTCCGTTGAGAGCGATGCAATGATTGCACATGCCAAGGAAGTATACGCAGATTATCTAAACTGCGGAGCAGACGAAATCGCATTTGGACCTAACACTTCATCCAACAACCTTAAGCTGGCTATCGGCCTGGTTAGAAGTATGAAGCCAGGCGACGAAGTAATTATTACAGATATCGACCACGAAGGTAACAGATCACCATGGAGAACATTAGAGGACTTCGGCATCGTAGTTAAGAGCGTTAAGATTAATACAGAGGACATTACACTTGACTTTGAAGATTTCAAATCCAAGCTTTCAGATAAGACTAAGGTTGTTGCAATTAACTGGGCAGCCAATTCATGCGGAACAATCACAGATGTTAAGAAATTCATAGACGAAGCACACAAGGTTGGCGCACTTACTGTAATCGATGCTGTACACTATGCACCACATAGACCTATTGATGTTAAGGCAATCGACACAGATTTCTTGCTTTGCTCAGTATACAAATTCTGCGGACCTCATGTAGGCGTACTATATGTGAAGAAAGAGGTTGGCGAAAAGGTTAAGACGGTCAGAGTTATAGCGTACGATAACGGCGAAACACCACATAAGTTCGAAACAGGAACACCAGATGCAGAAATGATTATGGGTGCAGCAGAGACAGTTGAATTCCTTGCAGATGTTGGAGCAAGACATACACAGTATTTCGAAGACGAGCTAAAGGGAATGAAGGGCAGAAGAAAGAATGTTGTCGCTGCAATGCTTGCAATCGATAAGTATGAAGAAAGCCTTGCAAGCCAGCTACGATGCGAGCTTGGCAAGATGCCGGGATTACATATCCTTGGACCAAAGGACGGTGCAGAGAGAACATCAACAGTATCATTCACCGTTGATGGAGTGAACCCTCACGACATCGCAATCTTCTTCGCAGAGAGAGGACTGTTCGTATGGGACGGCGATTTCTACGCAATCGAAACAATTAATAACGTACTAAAATTAGAGGATAAGGGCGGAGTACTTAGAATCGGCCTTGCACCTTACACTATCCAGAGCGAAATCGACAGAGTAATTCAGGCAATGAAGGATTTCTACAAATCAATCGGGAGATAATTATGACACTTAGTAAATATTCATTCGTCATTCCAACTCGCATTGAGTTCGGAGATGGCTGCATAGCTGAGGTTGGCAAGGAAGCCAAAGCCCTTGGGGCAGGCAAGGTCATGATAGTTGCCGACAAGGGAGTAATAGGTGCGGGACTTGTTAAGCCTGTAATTCAGGCCTTGGAAAAGGAAAGTTTGAAGTATTGCATTTTTGATGAGGTGCTTCCAAATCCAAGGGATATTCATTGTCAGGCAGGCTACGAATTTGCGGTTAAAGAAAAAATAGATGTAATCGTTGCCGTAGGTGGCGGCAGCTCAATGGATACAGCCAAGGCAATCGGAGTTCTACTTACCCATGAAGGTCCAATCCAAAACTACTGCGGAACGGATTTGCTGACAAGAGATATAACCCCGCTGATTGCAATACCTACAACAGCCGGAACCGGAAGCGAAGTAACACCATTTGCAGTAATTACAGACACCCAAAAGCATGTGAAGCTAAATGTTGTTGACAATCGTGTTGCACCAAGAGTTGCACTTGTTGACCCTTGCACACTACTAAACTTGCCATCACACATTATGGCGGCTTGCGGAATCGATGCAATGACCCACGCAGTAGAAGCATATACCTGCAAGATTGCAAATCCGCATACAGATGCATTCGCACTTTATGCAATAGAAATTATACAAAAAAGTCTCAGAGGCGCAGTTGATAGTCCAAACATAGAGAACTGTTCAGACATGATGCTTGGAAGTACCATTGCAGGACTTGCATTTGGATTTTCTGATACGGCTGGAGTTCACTGCATGGCAGAGGCCCTTGGCGGAAGATATGATTTGCCCCATGGTGTCGCCAATGCAATACTTCTTCCTACGGTAACAGAGTTTAACGTACCTGCAGACATAGTCAAGTATGCTAAGGTTGCAGAGGCACTTGGAATAGATACAAGCAAAATGACAAGAGAAGAAGCAGCCAAGGCAGTTCCGCAGGGATTAGAACAGCTTTGCATGGATGTGCACATTCCTAAGATGAAAGACTTCGAGGTAATTAAGCCCGAGGATTTCGAAGAACTGGCAGTTGCAGCAGAAAAGAATGTCTCAACTCCAGATAACCCTATGCCAGTTACAGCCAAAGAATTTTTGAAGCTTTTCCATAAGGCATATGAGGGGAAATAAACAAGACAACTGAACTATTAAAAAATAGGCGACTTACTTAGCTAAGCCGCCTATTACTTTTTCATATTATAATTTATATTGTAGTTTTGTTTGATAACATTTCGATTATAACAGAGCTATAATCTCACCGTGAAGGTGCTGCCCTTACCGAGCTCGCTTTCAAGGGAAACGGTACCGCCGTGAGCCTCCGCAATCCACTTGACCATTGCAAGACCGAGGCCATAGCTGTTCTCGTCAGCCTTTCTTGACTTGTCCACCTTGTAGAACCTATTAAAAATGTTTTCCTGATCCGATTCAGCAATGCCTATGCCGTTATCAGCAACCTTGATAATAATGCGGTCTACATCCTTGAATAGAGAAAGCTTGACGAAACCATCTTCCCTGCCGTACTTAATTCCATTAGAAACAAGGTTCAAGATCATACGCATAATCAAGGACTCATCAGCGTTAATATTTACATCATCTTCAATATTGTGCTTGAGAGTGATACCCTTGGCAGAGGCGGACTTTGCAAGACTGCTAACCACACTTTCGCAAAGAAGTGACAGGTCTATATCCTCCTTGGACAGAATTTTGTCTGTCCCAAAGGTTCTCGACAGCTGAAGCAGCTGACTGATCAATCCCATGGTTCGCTTACTCTGCTGCTGGATGGTTTCAATAGCGTCCTTATACTCATCAGCACTTCGGTTTTCTGCTAGCATATATTCACACTCCGCCAAAATTACCGAAATCGGAGTCTTGAGTTCGTGGGAAACATCTGACGAAAACTGCTTTTCAGATTCAAAGGCTGCTTGCAACCTATCCATCATTTGGTTCAGGGTATCCGTCAAATAATAAAGCTCATCCTTGTTATCATAAAGTGGCAACCTTTTGGACATGTCGCTACCGCCTGAGATGCTCTCCGCAGAGCGAATAATGTTTGCAACAGGGTCAAATGCTCTGTTGGTAATACGTCTACCGGCAATGATTGCAAGAAGTAATAGAATAGGTAAGACTATAACCATAACAGTACGAATCGACTTAATGGTTGCTACACCGTTATCCAATGTGGTAATTCCTCTAATCCAAATTGCTTGGCCGTTGGGATAAACATTATATAGGTCGTATACCAGCCAGGTTTCACTTACGCCTTCAATTTCCTTGAAGGTGTCATTGGTCAGTGCCGTTGCAGAAGGAAATTCTGACGGCAGTGATCCAATTATTAGGGAACCGGACTCACTGTAAACCAGTCGTTGAACACCCTTGTAATATCCATCAAAGTCATTATCGACCTCAATTAAGGTGTTGGTGTACTCAATGCTGTCAAAGGCACTTTGAACTGCAGAGGTCAAATTGCTTCGGGATACATTGGTGGTTTGCAAATCTATTGTTATTAAAAATGTACCGAATACTACTATGGTGATGAGAATCAAAACCACAGAATAGTACAAGGTCATTCGTGCTCTAATTGAACGATTTTTCATCACTTCTCCTTAATTACATACCCAACGCCACGAACAGTTTGAATGAGCTTATCTTCATAATCCGCATCAATCTTGTTTCGAAGAGTTCTGATATATACATCAATTATATTACTGCTACCCTCGTAGTCATAGTTCCAAATATGTTGTTCAATCTTGTCTCTGGACAAAACAATACCCTTGTTGTGCATGAGATACTCTAGGATGTTGTACTCCTTGGCAGTCAAAGGTATTTCCTTACCACTGCGAAAGGCAACATGTTTCTCCGTATCGAGAGTCAAGGGTCCGCATACAATGTCATTGCTAACCCTTTCAACACCCATGCGACGAATCATAACCCTGACCCTTGCCGTGAGTTCCTCTAAGGAAAATGGTTTCGTCAGGTAATCGTCTGCCCCGCTGTCAAGGCCCGTAACCTTATCTTCGATTGAACTCTTGGCCGTCAAGAGCAAAACCGGGGTGTGGCGTTTGGCCGCCCGGATTTTCTTGAGTATTGAGATGCCGTCCATGCCGGGCAGCATTATATCAAGAATAATTGCATCGTACTCGGTGCTTTCTATATAGTCAATAGCCTCAAGACCGTCGTTACATTTGTCTACAGAATAGCCTGCGTCCTTCATTTGATTTGCAACTATGTTGCAAAGCTTTTTTTCATCTTCTACAATCAATAATCTCATGTTAACCTCCCCCATGAACTTTAGGTGTTGTA
>DATESI010000051.1:0-3830 GCA_035270905.1 Anaerovoracaceae bacterium | reverse complement strand
GCACAGTTGAGCGTAGGGCGTTTCGATCTTAGACATCAACTTCTGGAGAGGATAGTTTCTAGAAAAATGGTGCTAAAAGGTATTATAAGTAAGCCTGATAATTGCTTTATAAGGATGGTCGAGCGCCTTACCGGTCAGTTTCAGATGGAATAAACCTGTAAAAAAAAGAGGCTGTCCAATGGACAGCCTCTTTTTAGAAACTATTTCGTGTGAATTATTTCACTGCAACCTTAACAGCTGCATTGCCTACTTTCACAACATAAATACCGGTAGCGTTCACTGCGATAGTCTGAACTTCTTTAGCAGAAGCAACAGAAGCAATGATTGTTCCGTCTACAGAAGCAACCTCGATAGCAGCACCTTCAGCGTTTGTGATTGTAATGATATTATCCTCTACAGTTACGTTTTCAGCAGCTGTTGCACCATCAAAGATTTGTTCTTCGCTTTCCGGAGGGGTAATTGGTCCAACGCCATACAATGGATTCCATGTTGCATATTCACTAACCTCTTTGAATGCCGGAGCTTCATTTGCAGGAATCAAATACCAGCAGAAGGTACGAGCTTCGTTACGGTTTGCAATTTCGCCATCACCATAATTATTCTTGTCAGTTACACCACCAACGGTACTCTTGATATGGTCAGCAGCATAAGAGTTAAAGCTGCTACCCTTTGCATTTCTCAAGGCAACTAAACCACCCTTTTCGAAGAACTTGAATGAGAACCAGCTATAGTTCACTCCTACACCCTCTACATTCGTTGTTCCATTGTCATCCATCAGACGATAACCGGCAGTTGTATTGTAAAGTGAATCTTTCAAGATATCCAATACTGTCAAACCAGCATCCAGAGAATCTTTTACAGAAGCAGAAGCAAAGATAGTGTAGTTACAGAAATCTGCGCCTAAACCTTTAGCAAGCTGTGCTGTATCATAAGCAATCGGAGCGATATACCACTTCTGCCAAGCCTTTGCAGGATCGTAAGGAGTCAATATAGTCGGAGTCTTGATCGCTTGAATATTCTCCGCAGGAGAAAGTACAAACTTCTTAGTTACATCAAATGAGTCTGCAGCAAATGCATACTGGATGTAATAGTAACCTTCTTGTACCAACATCGTGTCAGGAAGAGATTGACCTTCTATAAGTGCATTTCCAGCAGGAATAAATACGAATGGATAATCACCAGGAGTTGCAGTTGTTGCCAAAGCAGCACCCATTTGCTGGCTTTGAAGATCAAAGAACTTCTTAGCTGTTGAATCTGCATTCAGTGAATATGCGCCATATTGACCCATATCGCTAGTTCCCATATACAATCCCTGGAATAATTTCAATTTATCACCCAAAGAAGCAGCAGCAGCGTCATCTTCACTCAGCAGAAGAGCCTTACCTACAGCACTAGGAGTATAAATTTGTTTTCCGTCAGGAGTTGAAACGGTAAAGCGTCCATTGCCTCCGTCAGCAACAGTCCATACCTGCGTATTTGCTTTAGTAGTAGCATCCGTTGACAATGATTTAGCCACTGCAGCAGCAGCAACTGCTTCATTTACTTCAGTATCAATATCATCTTCTACCTTCGGACTGTAAGTCAGCACCTGGTTAGATCCTCTGTACTGGATGTAATATTGACCAGGAGCTACAGCCTTCGGATATCCAAATACTGTATCTTTCACAACCAAAGCCTGTGAAGCTGCAACAGTAGCCACGCGAGGATCATCCAGTTTCACAAATCTCCAGCAATAGTAGTTCTTTTCAGACTCATTACCGGACTGATCATTTGGAGTTGCATACAATGCACCACCTGCATATTTTGCCTTCAAAGCTGTTCCCTGAATACCGTTGTTTGGACGATAGATAGCAGCAACACCATCTTTGTTAACCGGAATATGTTTAACAAACCACTGTTGGTTGTTGTCATCGTTGATCATGGTTGCATTGTCACCAAATACACTGATGTAATTTTCCACAACCTGGTTTTCTCCGTATACGTCAATCCAGTTCATATTATAAGGCTTGCTGGTAATCAGACGAGAACCAACCGCACGGGTTGTAGAGTCGTTGTTTGTTGACCAATGCATGTGTTCTGTAACTAATGGGTAGAGACCAAACTCATCGTATTTGTCATTCACACCACCTCTTTTAAAGAATGTATGTGTTTGATCCAGATCCACAAAGTCAGAATAATACTGAACCTGCCATTGTTGGTTTTCTGTTGCAGCAAATTCGTTCAACACAAGTGGATAAACTGCTCCAAATTTTGGTCCATTACTGTACTCATTATGAGGTACACCCGGTATATACATACTATCTGTCTTAGTTTCAACACCGTCTTCAAGCGTACGGGTAACTTTACACCAAACCATTGGACGAGTATCTGTCATACAGTAATTAGTACCTGCATAGAAGATGTAGTAATCACCATTAGGCACCTGTACTTTCACCTTAGCATCTCCGGCAGCGGTAGTAGCCAGATAAGCGTCGATAGCTGCTTTGTCATTCGGAATAAACACCCATTGTGATGACGTATCAGTAGAAGCTTTCAATTCCAGGTCTTCCATGATCACAGAAGGAGCAATATATTTCCAAGAGGCAGCATTCAACATTCGAAGACCTGCATCACCGGTTTTCTTAGTCACGAACCAAGAGAACTTAGCATCTGTTTCATCCAAAGCTCTGGTTTGACCATTGTTATACAGATAAGAATATTCATAGTCAATCGTATAATAATCTCTATCTGTTTCGATTGCAGACTTTCTTACGTTCCATACTTGATAGTTTGTAGTAGGATCTTCTTCGTACATTTCCGGGTCAAATTTAGTGAAAGCAGACTGTGCATAACCTGTAGGAGGATTATCCTGAGCAGTCATACAGTAAGAAGTACCGGCATAGAAAATCAGGTACTGTGTACCTTCTTCTCCTACTGTAACAGACTGTGGATCACCTAAGACAATATCCTTGAAGTTCTTCTGACGGTCGTCAATCACGATGTTGTCGCAATACCAAGTAGCAGCACCGGTGTTACGTTCACCCTGAATCTGAATACTGTAGAAAGTAACACCAAAGTAAGGACGCAAGTCAATATCCAACTCTACCCAGCACTGATTAGGTTTGTCAATCGCATTGTAATCAGTCGGATATTTGATCTGACCGGCAGGACCATCAGAGATATAATCTCTATTCCCCATATTTGGAGAATTGTAGATGTTACAAGCAAATGTACCACCTTTTACCTGAAACTCAGGAAGCAACATCTGAATGTGGAAGAACCAGGTAGAAGGATCTAACGGAGACACTGTAACAGGGTTTGGGAATACAATATTCGGACCATCCCAAGATACAGAACCCACAACATCCACCTGCATACAGTAAGCACTTTGATTGATAGGATCGGCAGGTTCTCCGCCACCAGCCCAATCTTCTTCAGCCCACATATTGTCGACGATTTCCCAAGAATACGAACCGTAACCTGTGGTGACATCTTCACCTTCCACAAAGTTCTCCGGATCCTCGAAATCAACCACCATGGACTGTTTCACCTCTTGGCCCATTGCCTGGAAGCCAAGCATCGCAAAACCTGCGACTAACAATGTAAACATTTTCTTTCTCATAGTCATTAAAATTTTTTGTTTTTAAAATCCGTCGCTAATATAAGCAATATATTACACGCAGCACTTCAAATTCAACTAATTTAACGTATTATAACAGGAAAATCCACGTTTAGAGCCGTTTTATCGAAATAAATGATGAATCAGGGAGTCTTTTGTAAAATTATAATAACACTTTATATTGATGTTTCTTCATTTCTATCGACATAGAGAACATTTCGAGCTGTTATGT
>DATESI010000050.1:0-4304 GCA_035270905.1 Anaerovoracaceae bacterium | reverse complement strand
CATGAAAAAGGGAGATTTTGTGGTACATGAAAACCACGGCATCGGCAAATTCTTAGGCATCGAGCAGCTAAATGTTCAGGGAGAAAAAAAGGATTACCTTAAGATAAAGTATGCTGGCAACGATATGCTTTATGTTCCCGTTGAGCAGATGGATATCGTTCAAAAATATATTGGCGGTGACGGGGTCAGCCCAAGGATCAACAAGCTTAGTGGCGGCGAATGGAAGGTAACCAAGGCTAAGGCCAAGGCGGCTATCGCAACTATGGCCAAGGAGCTACTTGACCTATATGCATCAAGATCCATGGAAAAGGGTCACTCCTTCGGCAAGGACACAGTTTGGCAGCAGGAGTTTGAGGACTCATTCCCATATACCGAGACTGCTGATCAGCTTCAGTCCATAGCAGAGATAAAGGAAGATATGGAAAAGCCAGTGGCAATGGATAGATTACTATGCGGTGATGTAGGCTTCGGCAAAACGGAGGTGGCAGCTAGAGCCATGTTCAAATGCCTTGCAGAGGGCAAGCAGGCGGCGGTTCTTGTGCCTACTACTATACTTGCGAACCAGCATTACTATACACTAAAAGAGCGATTTGAAAAATTCCCATTTACCGTTGAGATGCTGTCCAGATTTAGAAGCGATGCACAGCAAGGCTCTATTCTCAAGAAGCTAGAGGATGGCTCCGTTGACCTTATTATTGGAACTCACAGACTGATTTCTGAGGATGTGAAGTTTAAGGACCTGGGCCTTCTAGTAATCGACGAGGAACAACGCTTCGGAGTGGCTCATAAGGAGAAAATTAAGCAGCTGAAGAAGAATGTAGATGTACTTACATTGTCTGCAACGCCTATACCAAGAACCCTTAACATGTCTCTATCAGGAATCAAGAATATGAGCCTAATCGAGGAGCCTCCTGAGGAAAGATACCCTGTTCAGACCTATGTGCTGGAGCAGGAAGATGCCATGATTAAGGAAATAATTCAAAGAGAAATCGACAGGGGCGGCCAGGTTTATGTGGTATTCAACAGAGTGCGTGGAATCAGCAGAATTGCCGAGAGGGTTGCTGAACTTGTACCAGAGGCAAGAATTGCAGTTGGTCACGGGCAGATGAACGAGAGGGCATTGGAAGATGTAATGCTCAGCTTCATCAATGGAGAGTCAAATGTGTTGATTTCCACTACTATAATCGAATCGGGAATCGATATTCCAAATGCCAATACCATACTAATTTTGGATGCAGATAGGTTTGGACTTTCTCAGCTTTATCAGCTTCGAGGTAGAGTGGGAAGATCAAACAGAATGGCGTATGCATACCTGATGTATCAAAAGGATAAGGTGCTGTCAGAGGTTGCAGAGAAGAGACTTAAGGCTATCAGAGAGTTCACGGAATTTGGAGCTGGCTTCAAGGTTGCAATGCGTGACCTTGAGATAAGAGGCGCTGGCAACCTCCTTGGAAGTGAACAGAGCGGACATATGATGAATATAGGCTATGAGCTTTATTGCAAGCTTATTGACGATGCAGTAAGAGGACTTCAGGGCGAAATCATCAACGACAAGAAGGAAGAAACATCTGTTGAGCTTGCTGTGCGTGCCAATATTCCAAATTATTATATCGAGAACGAAACACTTAAGCTTCAAATGTATAAGAAAATCGCTGGAATCAAAACAGAAGAGGATGAGGACGAAATCGTTGATGAACTTATGGATAGATTCGGTGATGTTCCAAATGATGTTTTAAATCTGCTAAAGATTTCAAGAATAAGAACTCTTGCTGAGGAGCTGTCAGTTTCGAGAGTATCAGAGCAGCAGGGCAAGGTGATGATTAACTTCGATAAGGAAAACCCTCTCAATCCATATGCCCTTGCCAATGTAAACGAGGCCTTTGGTCACGCGGCTTTTGTTCATGGGGGTGTGGAACCTTTCATAAGGCTGACTGCCAAGGATAAGCTTAAGGATACAATTAAGCTCCTGACAATATTAGAATCAAATCGCAAAAGCCGAAAATCCTAGAGAACAGTAAACCCAGGATTTTGCAAATCTAAGGACAAATAAAAAGAAGGTGCGCATCCATTAAAGTAATGGGGCATTGCACCTTCTTTTCTTAACTTTCCATCTGCTTAGCAAGAAAACCTGCACCTATTTCGGCTGCCTTAAGTTCGGCATCTCCCAGAGGTCTTTCTCCCTTGCTAAAGACGGTAATTGAGCCGATTGCATCACCTTGGGATATAATCGGAACTACAATTTTGGAGTCATTGAGATATCTGTTTTTGCTCTGAATGATTCGGTCAAGCTCATAGTCGATTTTTTTGTCAAGGAATTCCTTGCGGTTACCACCTGCTGCGGCGATTACTTGATCTGTGTCAGAGACCACCACCGTTTCGCCAAGAACACCGGCTACTGTTTCTGCGTAGACATTGGCAAACTGACTCAAATCATTTATTGGTTAATATTTTTTCAAAATGACTTCACCTGTATTACCTGTATATATTTCAAGTGGATCGCCCTCACGGATTCTCAGCACACGTCTAATTTCCTTGGGGACTACCACTCTCCCCAAATCGTCGATTCTTCTTACAATTCCCGTTGCCTTCATGTATATTGTTCTCCTTTTCTTCATTAATGTAGATTTAGTTTCTGTGGAAAGGGAAAATTTATACCGAGTTTATTTATAAATTTTGTAAATAAAATAAAGCTAAAATAGTTGGAAAATAGAGTAAAAAATGATATACTATAATTTAATTTTGCCAGCAGAATATCCGTGGCAATGTATGTAATTAATTTATGTAATTAATTAAGGAGATTAACCATGCTTTTCAAAAATATAACAATACTAAATGAAAACCTTGATATTGAGAATAATATGTATGTAGGAATTAAGGGCGATACTATTGAATATATTGGAAATGAACCGCCTTCAGCAGACTATGGCGAGGGATATGACGGCAAGGGCAAGCTTTTGATGAGTGGCTTTTTTAATGCCCATGGTCATTCACCGATGACTCTTATGCGAGGCTACGGTGAAAATCTTTCCCTGCAGGATTGGCTATTTACTAGAATTTTCCCCTTTGAGGATAAGCTGACAAGTCAGGCTGTATACGCTGCTACGCTTCTTGCGATGGCAGAGTCAATTAAGTTTGGAATAATATCGACCTCTGACATGTATTACTTCGTAGAGGATATGATAAGGGCAGTCAAGGAAAGCGGTGCCAAAAGCAATATTTCTAGGTCCATAGTTACGGTTGAAGGCAAAAGCTTCAACGAAATGCCTTCTATTATCGAAATGAAGGATGCAATTAAGAGATTTCACGGAGATGCAAATGGTCGAATCCTGATGGATACCAGTCTCCATGCTGAATATACAACCAATGAAAGACTTGCACGTGAGCTTGCAGAGTTCACCAAGGATGCAGGTCTTATAATGCACGTTCATGTTTCTGAAACCAAATCGGAGCATGAGGAGTGTAAGGAAAGACACGGTGGACGCACACCAGTACAATATCTAAATGACTGCGGAATTTTTGATTCACCGGCACTTGCTGCACATTGTGTGTGGATTGAAGGCGAGGATTTTGATATACTAAAGGATAGGGGAGTCACCGTTGCCACTAACCCATGCAGCAATCTTAAGCTTGCCAGTGGAGTTTGCGATGTGAGCAAGCTAATCAAGAAGGGCATTAATGTTGCTATTGGAACAGATAGTGTTGCCAGCAACAACAGCCTAAATTTCATAGAAGAAATGAAAACCTTGGGGCTGATTGCCAAGGTTAAATCCATGGACCCGACGGTAATTACACCTAAGGAAGTATTGCGAGCAGCCACATTGGGTGGTGCTTTGGGTCAAGGTCGTAAGAATACAGGAGCATTGAAGAAGGGCTACAAGGCGGATCTAATTGTTATGGACATAGGTGTACCTAACATGCAGCCTATCCATGACATGGTAAGCAACATTGTGTATTCTTCATCAAGCAGCGACATAGTACTTACTATGGTTGATGGCAAGACATTATATAAGGATGGAGAGTTCACTACTATTGATATAGAAAAAGCTATTTTTGAAACTGATAAGCAGACAAAGGATATTTTGGGGAGACTGTAATGTCAAAGGAAACAGGTAATAAGTTAATAAAGGGAGCAGCAATACTTGGTATGGCCGGTATTGTAATTAAGTTCCTTGGGGCATTCTTTAGACTGCCACTGACAAACTGGATAGGCGATACGGGCATGGCCTATTATGGGGTTGCCTATAATGTCTATTCCGTATTTTTGGTTCTTTCAACGGCAGGTATTCCGGTGGCTATCTCTAAGA
>DATESI010000049.1:0-2890 GCA_035270905.1 Anaerovoracaceae bacterium | reverse complement strand
GGCGATGAAGGAATGCACATGAACATTGAGGCGATTTCCACAGGCTCAATCAGCTTAGACATTGCAACAGGAATTGGTGGAGTGCCGAAGGGAAGAGTAATCGAGATATTCGGACCTGAATCATCAGGTAAGACAACCCTTACATTACATATGATTGCCGAGGCACAGAAGGCAGGTGGCAAGGCGGCATTTATTGATGCAGAGCATGCACTTGATCCGATATATGCTAAGAACCTTGGAGTTAACGTAGATGACTTACTTGTTTCTCAGCCTGATACAGGCGAGCAGGCACTTGAAATTACAGAGATGCTCACAAGAAGTGGAGCACTTGATATTATCGTAATCGACTCAGTTGCTGCACTTGTTCCTAAGGCAGAAATTCAAGGTGAGATGGGAGATTCCCATGTAGGCCTTCAGGCAAGACTTATGTCACAGGCCTTGCGTAAGCTTACCGGAACAGTTAACAAATCCAACACCTGTATAGTATTTATCAACCAGCTTCGTGAGAAGGTTGGAATCATGTTCGGCAATCCTGAGGTTACAACAGGTGGTCGTGCCCTTAAATTCTATTCATCTATGAGAATTGATGTTAGAAGAATAGAGACAATTAAGAGCGGTGACCAGATGCTGGGTAATAGAACAAGAGCCAAGATTGTTAAGAACAAGGTTGCACCTCCATTCAAGATGGCTGAATTCGACATCATGTACGGTAAGGGAATATCTAAGGCTGGAGATGTGCTCGACAGTGCAGCCGATAAGGGCATTGTCGAAAAAGCAGGTTCATGGTACAGCTATAATGGCGAAAGAATTGGTCAGGGTCGAGAAACTGTTAAACAGTTCTTAGAAGATAATCCTGCAATTCTTGAAGAGATTGAAGCGAAGCTTCTTGATACAATCGAAAAGCTTGACATTACACCTAACAAGGCTGACCTCCCGGACGTTGATGCTGGATTAAAGGTTGACGAAGATGGCGTAGTTATTGAATAAAAGAATTCTGATGCAGTATAACCATTGAAAAATCATTGAAAAATAAGCAGAAAACATTTGACATGCCTCACTTCTCGTGGTAAACTATCTGAGTTAGACCGCTCAGAATGGGTTTTTATAAACGCTTTGGCGTACCCGGTATGGCGAGACTGGATAGAGGAGGTAAGAAAACATGTATGCAGTAATTGAAACAGGCGGAAAACAATACAGAGTTCAGGTTGGCGATGTACTTACAGTTGAAAAACTAAACATTGAAGCTGGCAAGAAGGTTGAATTTGACAAAGTATTAGTTTTAAGCGACGCTGACCTAAAAGTAGGAACACCTTATATTGAAGGTGCCGTAGTAGAGGGTGAAGTAGTTGAGAATGGTAAAGGTAAGAAGGTTATCATCTACAAGTACAAATCCAAGAAGGACTACAGAAAGAAACAGGGTCACAGACAACCATATACAATGGTTGAAATCAAATCAATCGGCGGAGTAAAGGCAGCACCTAAGAAGGCAGCAGCTCCTGCAGAAAAAGCTGAACCTGCTAAGAAGGCAGAGCCTGCAAAGAAAGCAGCTCCTGCAAAAAAGGCAGAGCCAAAAGCTGAAGCAAAGAAGGCAGCTCCTAAAAAAGAAGCTCCAAAGGCAGAAGCTAAGGCAAAGACAGTATCAGCATCAATGAAAAAAGATGAATTAATTGCTTTTGCTAAAGAAAACAAGATAACAGTCGATGAAAAAGCAACTAAAGCTGTAATCATCGAAGCAATCGAAGCAGCATTAAAGTAATTTCTATATTTTGTGAATAGCAAGGAGGTGTCTTTCTATGGCAAGTAAAAAGGGAGTAGGTAGCTCTAAGAACGGTCGTGACTCCGAGTCCAAGCGTTTAGGCGTCAAGACAGGAGACGGTCAGTATGTTAGTGCTGGTAGCATTCTCGTTAGACAGAGAGGAACTAAGTTCCATCCAGGCAATAATGTAGGTATCGGTGGCGATGATACATTGTTTGCTAAAATTGACGGTGCCGTTAAGTTTGAAAGAAAAGACAAGAAGAGAAAACAAGTAAGCGTATATACTAAAGAAGCTTAATTGACCGATTATTGGCCCCTATTCGTAGGGGCTTTTTAATTGTTCAGCTTAAGCTTGCTATTTTTTCCTAGTCACAGGGAAAAATCCCTGCGCTTTATTTTCCTCAAGTTATTGATATTGCGAGAAGGAAATGTGTATAATAGATTTATACACGAAAAACAGATAGGAGGTTCTAATGTTTGTAGATAGAGCCAAAATTTCAATAAAATCCGGCAAGGGCGGCAACGGCTGCGTGTCATTTAGGCGTGAGCCATTTGTTCCAGAGGGTGGTCCTGATGGAGGCGACGGCGGCAAGGGTGGCGACGTTGTATTTGTATGCGACAGAAACCTAAGAACCCTGATGGATTTTAGATATAAGAAAAAATATGAAGCAGAAGATGGTCAGAACGGAATGAAGAAAAAGAGATTCGGCAAATATGGCGAGGATCTTATCATCAAGGTTCCAGAGGGTACCGTTGTAATAGATGAGGATACTGGTCTTGTGATGAAGGACCTGAAGGAAGATGGAGATTCCTTTGTTGCTGCCAAGGGTGGCAAAGGCGGCAAGGGCAATGTCAACTTCAAAACCTCAGTGAGACAAGCTCCAAACTTCGCGGAAGCAGGCGGATTCGCAATCGAAAGGAACATTATTCTTGAGATGAAAATGATTGCAGATGTAGGTCTTGTGGGCTTTCCTAATGTAGGAAAATCAACATTGCTGTCTGTATCCACAAGTGCAGAACCCAAAATTGCAAACTATCATTTTACCACAATCGCACCAAACCTTGGAGTTGTACAGATTTATGATACGAGCTTCGTAATGGCTGACATTGCGGGCATTATCGAGGGTGCACATC
>DATESI010000048.1:0-10371 GCA_035270905.1 Anaerovoracaceae bacterium | reverse complement strand
CATTAATCCTTCGTAATCAAATGCAACTGAGCCTGATTCAAAATCTTTGTAGTCAAGTCCAAGTGCCTTCTTCATGATCTCATTGGATCTTCCCATTACGGAATCATAATCTTTTGCTAGTGCCATTATTTGTCACCTCCAAACATGATGTCTCTTAGCTGTTTGTCAATCTTTACGATTTCAGGTACAAATTTGCCATAGCTATGAGTGTAATAAGGGCCTACTTCAAGCAGGGTTCCCTTTTCTAAACGGCCAACTGCAGTTTCTACTGTAACCTCGTCGCCGATTTCTGCATCTTCCTGTAACCACCCTTTGGTCCACATTTCAAGGTCGCATTTCTGAGTGTCTTCAGGAATTTTTCCGGTTCTTTCGGCTGCTTTTAATACAATTGAATGTATACGCACCCATTCACCTTTTTTAACCATAATAATTCATCTCCTATATTTGTGTAATTATTTTACTAGCTTGCATTCTGGATCAATTAGATCTCTCATGTCGCCCATGATTGCATGAGGAACTGGAACGTCAATCATAGTCTTTAGACCAGGTCTAGCGTTGATTACATGAGGAATTGTGTTCATGATCATTGCCATTGTTCCGATTCCGCCTTCGATCTCTGGAGTGTTTGACATGTTTACAGGAGGGATTCCCTTAATTTCTACATAGTCACCAGTGTGAACTCCAACCTGTTCAGGTTCGATCTGCTGTGGGTGATCCATCTCAATCTTAACTTCTCCATCAATTGTAGCCCAACCCTTCATAGCAACGCCGGCAACGCTTCCCTTAGGAGCAAATCCGTAAGGTGACTTTCTGTCTACGTCTGTTACGATTGGTTCCATGTCCTGTTCGAATTTTTCTAACTTCCAGCCTAATGCTTCTGTCATCATTCCAACTGACTCTGCAAATCCTACGTGACCTGCCATAGTTCCATCAGCTTTTCTTGCATTGAAGTCTTCAACGCTTACGCCGATTCCCTGCTCTTCCATTACTGCAGGACCAAACGGTGATAAGCTGTTAACTCTTCTTGATACGATATGGTCAACGCTTTCGCAAGCACCTGTCCATAGGATTACAAGTAAGTCCATGATAAGACCAGGGTTGATTCCTGTTCCCAGTACTGTTACGCCATTCTTCTTAGCGATTTCATCTAGCTTAGCTGAAAGTTCAGGTTCCTGAGCCTTAGGATAAGCCATTTCTTCTGCTGAAGTAATAACGTTCATTCCCTGTTCCATAACAAATACTAATTTGTCAAAAACATCTTTTGTAAATGAGTTTGTGCAAACTACTACGATATCTGCAGCACCCTTTTTGATTACGTCTTCAGGTGTTCCAACGATAACGTCTTCTCTGTCGCCTTTAACGATTCCAGGAACTACGTCATAAAGACTCTTACCAATTTTGTCTCCGATGTCGATAGCGCCAACAATATCAACGCCCTGCTTCTTAGTTAACATCTTGCCGATTCCGCCGCCCATAGCGCCTAATCCCCAAAGGATTACTTTTACATTTTTCATTTGCTTTTCTCCTTTTTAATAAAAATTAATTGTAATGATAATTTAAGTACGGCTTACGCCGCGATGCTTATATATAAAGCAATTTTCGTGCCACAACGCCTCTTGTATCATGTATACATAGAGCGTCCATTTTCTAACAATTCTTCCTATAAACCCACAAAAAAATGTGGTTTTTTCCAATAACTTTGGTCTAAACCACATTTTATCTCTTTTTGTCTTTTGTGCGTTGCCGCGTTAACGCGTTACTTCGTTTGTCTTAGTGCAAAAATATTTGCTTTCTTGTGCAAAATTATTTGCTATTGTACTTATATTTATACAATTTGATATTTTTTCAGCTTATGCTGCAGGGTCTGTCTTTTGATTCCAAGTTCTTCTGCCGCCTTGCTTACATTGCCCCCTTGAGAAATGATAGCCTCACGAATCAACTCTTTTTCAATGTCTGCCAAATATTCGTCAAGGGACTCTGTCATATCCCAGCTTTCAATCTTGCGTCCAATGCTTCTGTCCTTCCAAGGCATCTGAAGAAGCTTTTCTGTAAGCACATGCTCCGTGTCCGCCATAGAAACTGACTGCATTATCACATTCTCAAGCTCTCTCACATTACCTGGGTAATCATAGTTTTGCAATGCCTTAAGCGCTCCCTCCGACACCATCCAAAGCTGCTTATCAAATCTTTCGCTATGCTTTTGGAGAAGCTTTTCCGTCAAAACGGGAATGTCGTCCTTCCTCTCTCTAAGTGGTGGGATTTTGATGTTCACCACATTGAGTCTATAATAAAGGTCCTTCCTCAGCATACCCTTAGCGATTAAGTCCTCCGGCGATTCATTGACAGTCGCAATTACTCTAACATCGATGGGGATATCCTTAGTTCCACCAACACGTCTAATGTAATTCTCCTGCAAAACACGAAGTAGCTTGCTCTGAAGATCGTATGGCATGGCACTGATTTCATCTAGCAAAAGAGTTCCGCCGCTGGCCTGTTCAAAAAGTCCGGCTCTATCTACAGCCCCAGTAAAGCCGCCCTTTACTGTTCCGAATAAAATTCCCTCAAGCAGGGATTCCGGCAATGCCGCACAGTTTTGGGCGAGGAAAGGCTTTTCTTTGCGGTTGCCCTGGTAGTGTATACTCTGCGCAATAAGCTCTTTGCCCGTGCCCGTTTCTCCGTAGATAAAAACCGATGCGCTATTGCCCGATGCCTTCTTGGCACGTTCGATAACTTCCTTGAACCTACGGTTTTCCCCGATTATATCTTCGAATTTATATCTTTTGATTGTCGGCTCTGCCTTGTGTGGTGTTATAGTGTTTTCCTGTAACTCAAGTATTGTATTAGAAAGCTCTTGAATATTGGTTATATCCTTTGCAATTTCTACGGCGGCGATGGTCTCACCATCATTAATCACAGGTACTGTGCTATTAATGGTTGTGATTTCCTTGCCATAAAGATTTTTATATGTTTGCTGCTTATGCATAATAGAGATATTCTTGTTAAGTGCCTTGTACAGTGTACTTTCATCAAGAGAAACCCCCGGAAATGCCTTGTGGAACGGCTTGCCAACAACGTCGTCGATGTTAATCTTCTCCATGGCTGCCATTGCCTCGTTGTAGAACAGCCCCTTACCTTTTTTGTCAACAATATAAACCCCAACATCTATAAGGTTAATTAGCTCTTCAATTATCTTCTCATAGTCTTTAGTTTTCATATACCTTCCCTTTGTTTCGCCTCTCGTGAGGTCCTTATGATTTCTTCTTGGTCTATTATATCACAATAAAAAAAGTGGTGCAAATTTTTTTGCACCACCCTTGTATTATAAAGCTTTCATTCCTACTCAATAGAAAACTTCTTGGTTGCGTCGATGTATTTCATCAGGATTCCAAGGTTCGCGTAATAATAGGAGAACTTCTCCTTCTTCTTAACTTCCACAAGCCCCGAATCCACCAGCTTTTTCATATGCTGCGATATGGTTGCCTGTGCATAGTCAAACGACTCCACCAAATCCTTGTTGCAAACCATATGCATTTCTTTGTTACATCGCATTATATGTTTGAAAAGGCTGAGCCTTGCTGGGTGAGCAAGTGCGTCAGATATCCTCGCTATAAACTCCAGCTCTTCTTCAGTAATATTATTGCCATCTTTTCTAAGTCTCATAGTCTTCGTTTTCCTCCTGCTTATGTTCGAGATATTTTTTTCGTCTTTTCTTTATACATTGCCTCATCTGCCGTGACCAAAAGTAGCTCTGCTTCATCAAGGTTGCCGCACAATTCCGTTGCACTACCAAGGCTTACAGATAATTCATATCCCTCCTCATTATGCACGGAATGCTCTTGTGCTTTCTGGCGGATGGCGTTCTTCAAGGTCTCAATTCTTGCTCCATCTCCACCAATCAAGGCAACGACGAATTCATCTCCGCCATACCTACATAGGAAGGGTCTACCTGGAATATCTCTGCATGCTTCTTTCAATGCAACCGCTGTGTTTCTTAGTGCATTGTCACCCTCTCCATGACCAAATCTATCGTTTACCTGTTTAAAATTGTTTATGTCTATCATTATTAAGGTTAATGCTGTTTCGGAATGTTTGCTTACATAATCGTTCAGGAACTTATATAGTCCGTTACGGTTATTAAGGCCGGTCAACAAATCTGTTACAATTTGACTTCTCTGATAGGATAAACAGATCATCACTAAGGAGATTGTAATACCCACCTGCGTTGATGTGATTCCATAAAACAGCATCTGTATTATTGCCGCAATAAATGGTGCAATGAAAAAGTACATAAGAGGTATAATTGCCCGTCGTCTTAGTTTGTTTTTTTCTTGTACAATCTTAACAAGCACTAATATTGTAGCTACAATCATGTAGCCATAGGAAATAACCCAGTGCATAATAACTCCGTCATTCCTTACATATAGATTGCTTGTGTCAATAAGGAACAAGAAATGTGTGAAAGGATTGGCAGCTGCAACTAGCGTGAATATGGCTAGAGGAAGTCTTGCCAAACGAGTTGCCGTCTTGCTGCTATATAGCTTCTCATTCAGCTCCAAAATTACATGTCTAAGCCACAAGTAGCTTATTACCACCAGCATTTCATAATATATCAAATTGCTCAGCTATATTACTAGGCGTGCACCTTCAAAAAACTGTCCCCTTGATATTCCTGCAATCGTATCAAACACGCACAAAATCATGGTAGCCCATAATAGACGATTTAGATTTCTTTCTGCGTCTGATAATTTTATAAAACGATTGTATACCTGTCTTGCGAACAAGGACAAAATAATTATGCAGCTTATATTAATTTCTACGTAGTATATAGTGTTCATTTTAGCATTTCTCCCGTAGTCCGCCTAGCGGAAAATCTTTGTTATTACGGGCATTATACCTCAAACCTCCATGGAAATCAAGGCATCTATTACCCCTTTTCCTTGCAAACAAAAGGAGCCCTTACTCGGTCTCCTTTTTTTTAATATAATTACTAATATCCTTTGCAAGCTTGCTCTACTTGGCCCACTCCGCATGGTCGCAGAACACCACGAAGGTATCCTTGACATCAATATATCCACTCTCTATATTTACAGCCTTGAGCTCTGTTTGACCTACTTCGCGAAATTTTAGCTTGCCCTTTTCTAACAGAACGCAGGCATGCGAATGGTTGGCCATGAATCCTTCATATCCATCAAGGGTCGGGGCAATTACCATTTCCACGTCTCCCTTATAAAAAAGCTGTTCCGGTGTTACCACCTCAAGAAAAACACTATTTACCATCGCTCTTCTCAAACCTTTCTACAACTTCGTCGATACTACCTGCCATCAAGAACATTGACTCAGGTATATTGTCGTGCTTGCCATCAAGGATTTCTCTAAAGCTTCTCACCGTTTCCTTAAGTGGAACATATTTGCCCGGTGTACCTGTGAACTGCTCCGCAACGCTAAATGGCTGCGAGAAAAATCTCTGGATTTTTCTTGCACGGGATACGGTCAGCTTGTCGTCCTCTGATAGCTCATCCATACCAAGAATTGCAATGATGTCCTGAAGGTCCTTATACTTTTGGAGAACCTCCTGCACCTCTCTTGCTGTGTCATAATGCTCCTCACCCAAAATCAGTGGGTCCATAATTCTTGAGGTAGACTCTAACGGGTCAACTGCAGGATAAATTCCAAGCTCTGTTATTGCTCTTGATAGTACTGTTGTTGCATCAAGATGGGCAAAGGTCGTTGCTGGTGCTGGGTCTGTAAGGTCATCAGCAGGAACATAAATTGCCTGAACCGATGTGATGGAGCCAGTCTTGGTAGATGTGATTCTCTCTTGTAGAGCTCCCATCTCTGTTGCCAGGGTAGGCTGATAGCCAACGGCTGATGGCACACGGCCAAGAAGTGCCGAAACCTCAGAGCCTGCTTGAGTAAATCTAAATATATTATCTATGAACAGCAGTACGTCCTGGTGCTCCTTATCTCTAAAGTATTCTGCCATGGTAAGACCCGTAAGAGCAACTCTCATTCTTGCTCCTGGGGGTTCGTTCATCTGTCCAAAAACCATCGCTGTCTTTTCGATAACTCCTGACTCTGTCATTTCATTGTACAGGTCGTTACCCTCTCTGGTACGCTCGCCTACACCTGCGAAAACGGAAATTCCTCCGTGCTCTTTAGCAATGTTGTTGATAAGCTCCTGAATAAGAACGGTCTTACCAACTCCTGCACCGCCAAACAGTCCAACCTTACCGCCTCTAGTGTATGGAGCGATTAAATCTATTACCTTAATTCCTGTTTCATATATCTGTGATGTTGTATCCTGATCCTCAAAGCTTGGAGCAGGCCTATGAATTGAGGCGTGCTGTTTGGTTCCTACTGGACCCTTTTCGTCAATTGTTTCGCCGATTACATTAAACAATCTTCCCAGCACCTCTTTGCCTACAGGTACCTGAATAGGCTCACCTGTATCAAGGGCTTCCATACCACGGCATAGACCATCTGTAGATGATAATGCAACAGTCTTAACAACATCATCGCCAATGTGCTGTGCGACCTCGGCAACAACCGTTCTGCCATCTACATCAATGTGGATTGCATTAAGCAGCTCCGGCATTTCCTCGGGCTTAAATTTTATATCAATTACAGGACCAATTATCTGGTGTATTATTCCCTTGTTCAATTGTCCTACCTCCTATTTCTGTGCTTCCGAGCCAGATACGATTTCGATAAGCTCGTTAGTAATTGCTGCTTGTCTCGCTCTATTATAATACATGGAAAGCTCGCTGAGCATATCATTGGCACTCTTTGTTGCGTTTTCCATAGATGTCCTACGTGCCGCATGCTCGCAGGTTGCTGATTCGATACATGCACCGTAAATCATTACCTCTGCATACTTTGGAACCATGTAGTTAAAGACTTCACCAAGGGATGGCTCGTAGTCCACCTCCTGTTTATGCTTGCTTACCTCTGGCAAGGCCTCGGCATCAAACGGTAGCAATCTAACGCTTTTCACCTCTTGCTTAAGAGTATTAACAAAGGACGTATAAACCAAAACGATTTCGTCGATTTCTCCTCTTTCATACATCTCAATCAATGGCTTGCTGATTTCATGAGTGTTAAGGAAGGTTATATCCTCCGAAGGGGATTCGTATGAGTTTACTATTTCATATCCCCTGCGTTCAAAGTACTCCTTGCCTTTACTTCCTATTGCCACAATCTTGGTGGTATCATCTGCTTCTCGAATGTCCTCTTCAAGAGCCTTGATTACGTTGGCATTAAAGCTTCCACAAAGTCCACTGCAGCTGGTAATCAATATATAGCAGCTGGTTTTGATAGGGCGACTGCCTAGCAAATACTCCTCTGGAACTTCATCAGCATTATGAAAAATATCGCCAATGGAATCCGTAACAAAATGAAAGTACTCCGACTTTTTATCAAAGTTCTCCTTTGCTTTTCTAAACTTTGCAGAGGAAACAAGTCGCATGGCGTTAGTGATATGCTCTGTGCTGCCAATGCTCTTCATCCTTCGCTTTATATCCTGCATTTGCTGAGCCATTACTTAACCACTTCCTTGAACTTCTTGATTCCGGTTACAAGCAGTGCCTCCGTCTCCTCATTTAGGTCTCCAGTCTCATGAATCGCCTGGCCAACCTTAGCGTAATGAGTGTCCATAAAGTCATAAAGACCCTTCTCGAATTCTTTAACTTGGTCTACCGGTATATCCTCTAAGTAATTATTGATTGCTGCATAAATTATCATTACCTGATGGGCTACATCAACGGGTGCATATTGCCCCTGCTTCAATATTTCCATCAAAATTTTACCGTGATCCAATCTTCTCTTGGTATCCGCATCTACATCTGAACCAAACTGAGAGAAGCTTTCCAGTTCCCTAAACTGAGCCAATCTCAGCTTAACCTTGCTTGAAACCTTCTTCATTGCCTTAATCTGTGCATTACCGCCTACTCTGGATACGGAAATCCCGGCGTTAACTGCCGGTCTTTGTCCTGAGAAGAACAGCTCGTTTTCAAGGAAAATCTGTCCATCAGTAATGGAAATTACGTTGGTCGGTATATATGCAGAAATGTCTCCCGCCTGAGTTTCGATAATCGGCAGGGCTGTTATGGAGCCTCCACCTAATTCGTCAGAAAGCTTAGCGGCTCTCTCAAGCAATCTACTATGCAGATAGAATACGTCTCCAGGAAAGGCCTCTCGTCCCGGTGGTCTCCTTAGAAGTAATGACATTGCACGGTATGCAACGGCATGCTTGGATAGATCGTCGTAGATAATCAAGACATCCTTACCCTGATACATGAATTCCTCTGCCATTGCGCACCCCGAATAAGGTGCTATATATTGAAGTGGCGAAACTTCAGATGCAGTTGCCGATACTATAATAGTGTATTTCATTGCATCCTTGTTTTCCAGTGTTTGCATTAGTTGAGCAACTGTTGACTTCTTCTGACCGATTGCTACATAAATACAAATTACGTCTTTACCCTTTTGATTGATAATTGTATCTATGGCGATTGCAGTCTTGCCTGTTTGACGGTCGCCTATAATAAGCTCACGCTGTCCCTTACCGATAGGCATCATGGCATCTATTGCCTTAATACCCGTTTGCAAGGGCTGGTTTACAGACTTTCTCTGAAGTACTCCTGGTGCTAGATTTTCAATAGGTCTTGTCTTATCAGTCTTGATAATTCCCTTGCCATCAATTGGCTGTCCAAGGGCATTGACTACTCTTCCTATGAGTGCATCTCCAACAGGAACTTCTACAACGCTACCTGTAGGCTTAACGATGTCACCCTCCTTTATATCTCTGTCAGAGCCAAGTACTACAGCACCGACATTGTCTTCTTCCAAATTTAGAGCCATGCCAAAAACATCTCCCGGAAATTCCAAAAGCTCTCCCGACATACATTTTTCCAAGCCGTATATTCTTGCGATTCCGTCTCCCACCTGCATAACAGTTCCGAAGTCGGATATTTCAAGCTGGTTGGAGTAGTTTTTGATTTGCTCTTTAATTAAGACGCTGATTTCTTCTGGTCTTAAGTTCATAGAGGTTTCCCTCCCTTCTATTAATTGTTTTTAATCTGATGAGTCAATGTATTAAGTCGTCCTTTGATTGAGGCATCCATGACCTTGCCGTCAACCAAAACCTTGACCCCGCCGATTAAACCCGGGTCAATTTTATTGACCAATTTTACTTTTTCATTCAGTACCTTGCCCGCCTGTTCCTCGAATTTGCTTATTTGCCTATCTGTAAGTGGAACTGCGGAATATATTTCCCCGGAGCCGAAGCCCTCTGCCCGGTTAGCCTCTTGCTTATACATTCTCACTATTCTTTCGAATTGAAGAAGTCTATCCTTGTCAATGAGAATATAGATAAAGGAAATCACTTCTTGGCAAACCTTGCCCTCGAATATGCTTCGGACAAGCTCCTTCTTGTTGCGTGTGGAAACAGCGGGACTGTTGAGTAATTTGAAGTAATCCTCTTCCTCTTGGAATACTTCATTAACCGCCTCGATTTCTTCTTTTATTTCGTCTATCTTACCCACTTCTTGGGCAGCCATAAAGAGGGCATTGCCATAGGTCATAGCCACTGTTAATTCTGCCATGATTCATTACCTGCCTCTTCAATAATCTTATCAACGATTTCCTCGTGTCCCTTAGGATCCAGCTCTTTTTCCATTATCTGCTGAGCTGCCATCATTGCTAAGGTTGTTATTTCATCCTTCATTTCCGCTCTCGCGTTATGCTGTTCTCTTTCGATTTCTCTTTGAGTATGTTCCATAATTCCAACGGCATCCTGCTTGGCCTCGTCAACAATCTTGGAAGCCTGAAGCTCTGCTTGGTGCTTTGCATCCTCCATAATCTTCCTTACATCATCCTCTGCATTTGCTATCCTTGCATTATAGTCTGCCAGCTTTTCGTCTGCCTGTCTGATAGTTTCTGCAGCGTTGTCCAAGGAGTCTTGCACGGCACGTTCTCTCTCAACCATGAAATTATGAACCTTCTCGAAGAAAAAATGCTTTAGGATAAAGAATAAAACTATAACTGTAATTGCTGAAAACAACAAATTCCAGTTGAATTCTATCAAGCCCTGATACAATCTTACATCCAAGTTTTACTCGCCTCCCATCTCTTTCTAATTTTTTAGCTGCACCGCGGCAGCTCTTTTTCGACTTTTGCCTTTATAATCACTGCTTATCAGATTTTGCCTGCTAAGATAATTGCGATTACAAATGTCAAAACTCCGATTGTCTCCATGATAGCCATGCCGACGATCATTGTAGTTCTAATGTTATTGGCAGCCTCTGGCTGCTTAGCTACGCCTTCAAGACCCTTGCCAAGACCTATTCCTTGACCAATACCGATTCCAAGTGC
>DATESI010000047.1:0-4956 GCA_035270905.1 Anaerovoracaceae bacterium | reverse complement strand
GTTATAACTCTAATGGTTATCTCTGCGTTCTCAATATATGCAGCCTTAGGCTGTGCCTTGCCGCGAGTCTCGGACCAGTATTTTTCCATGTGCTTTTCGAGAATTTCTTCAGGCGATAAGCCTTCGTTGTAATACTTCATAATGTAATCCCGCTCTTCATTTGCAGATTTGATGTATAGATCGAAGAATTCATCGCTAAATCCCTCAGGCAGCACACCGTAATGTGGGCAGATGATGGACTTGGCTCCGTAAGCCCTGCACTTCTCGGCAGATTTAATCGTATCGTCGAAGTTCTTGAGAATTGCTGTATGAATCAGCTCTCTGTTACGAAGAACCCCCGTGCTTTCTGATGCAAACATTATATTTGCTGGCTGAAGCACATATACAAGGGAGCAATCCGTATGGCCCTTGGCTTCAAGAACCTCGAAGTACTCCTTGCCAATGGAAATCCTATCACCCTCGTGAAGCTCCCTGTCAACACGGAATCCATCAACCTTTATTTCCTCAGTTGAATCAGAAAAATCATCCCTTGCAGCTTCCCCAAGACGCTTCATAGTTGCCCTAGCACCTGCACTTGCGAACACCTTGGTTGCCTTAGGTGATGCACAGACTATTGCCTTGGGATACTTTTCGAGAATGTAAGGCAGTGCACCGATATGGTCGTAATGGGTGTGGGAGCATAGAACAATGTCTATTTTGTCGCGGTCATGGTTGGCAAGAGCCTTTTCAATATTGTCCATAAGCTTAGCGTGAGCGTATGCCATGCCGCAGTCATAGATTGCAGTCTTTTCGCTGCCAAATACCATGATAGCTTCGCCGCCGTAGCCGCCCGTTACCCTCTCAAAGTTATCCGGGTATCCAAACCTATCATGTCCCGGGAAATTTACATATATTTCGCTGTTAAAATTTTCGCTCATTTTTTCTCCTTCAGTTGGCGTTTCGTCAGCGGCCACAGTTGGCGTTTTGCTTGCGTCCTCCAAACTTTTTGCCTTCTTCTTACTATTATAAACTCTAAAGAAATTAACAATTATCATTCCAATTATTATAAACCCAAGGAAGCCCTCTGCCGGGAACATATAGGCAACAACGTTCTTGAAGCCTACAAGTCCGAAGAAGAATCCGATGCAAGCAACGATGACTATTATCTTGCTTTTTTTGGGACCTTCCTTGATTTTCGTAGTGAATCCATAGTAGTTGCTGGTGGCAGAACCATAGACCGCCGCAAGCAAAACAACTGTATATATCACATTTATTACAGTGGTTATACGAGTTGAATATCCAAGCATCGGCATATCAAGGCTCTGGGAGAATGGCATGTCTCGCTGGAGTGCCAGCACGAGAACCATTGCAAGAACAGCTAAGAGTATTCCGCCAAATCCAGTTCCAAGTATTGCACTCTTCTTGTTCTTGGCGTTGATGGAAGCCGTTGCAACAATAGGTATCATTGCCAAAATATTATAGGATATGTATAGCATCGCCGCCAGGTACCACGTAGGTGCCATTGGACTTGGTGCGATTGGATCATCAACACCCGCCGAGCCAATGTCGGTAAAAATCGTAAGCAGGCAAACAAGAACAACAACACCAAAGAGAATAGGCATTATAAACCTGAAGACCCTTGACACTCGCTCGAATTCCCCAAGCACAGTGATAATGACAAGGAAAATGATGATTGCCCCACCTATGATTTTGCTCAGACCAAACTGCTGGGCAAAAATCGAACCTCCTGCAGCAGACATTGTTATCAAAACAGTAAAAAGCATGAATGCCATGAAATAGCCCACAAGATTAGTAACAATCTTATTGTTTCCCGGCACGATTACCCTTCCCATGTCGTTGGTTCCAAGCTCACGTGCAATGTAGCTTGTCATCATACCCATGACCATGAAAAGAATTCCCACAAAAACAACGCCCACATAGGCGTCATTTCCAAATACTCCGAAGAATTGCCATATTTCACGCCCCGACGCAAAGCCCGCACCCATTATAGTGCCAACATACATAAGGGCTACACTGAAGAAATTAAGATTAACGTTTTTCAAGGTCATCCTCCTTAGCTAGCTTTTCGGTTTCCTTCACCTCGCTGCTCATCGTGCTATCCGCAGCAGGCACCTCACCCTTCACCTCGCGAACCTCGCCGTAGGTGAAGAACACAAGACCAATCCAGATTACAACGAAGGCTGAGAACTGAATAATATCGAATGGTTCCTTGAACAGGAATATTCCGATTATCAAGGTGATAGATGGTGAAATATATTCTGTAATACCAATTGTAATAAGAGGTAGCTTGTTTGCAGCATACGAATAAAGTCCAAGTGGCGTAGCTGTAAGTGCACCCGAAAGCAGCAGTAAGAAAATCTGATAAGGCTCCGCAACCGCAAAGGCCCCCTTGCCACTAAACTCATAAAACATCATAAACCCGATAGCTACTGGAACTAAGAATGTAGTTTCATATAGAAGCGAAAGTATAGGATCAAGCTCAACACTCTTCTTGATAGCCGCATAGATAGAGAAAGTCACTCCAAGACTTATTGCAATAAGCGGAAGCTCCCCATATCCAACTACCACGATAGCAAGTCCAACGCAGGCGATGAGAATAGAAATCTTCTTCCATTTGTTTGGCTTTTCCTTGAAGATAATTACGCCAAACAAGCAGACAATCAGAGGCTCCAGGAAGTAGCCCATACATGTCTGAATTACATAGTTGGCATTGACAGCCCATATGTAAAGACTCCAGTTAATCGTAATTACCAGCCCCGAAAGTATGTATTTGACCATAAACCTCTTGTTCTCAAACATAGGCTTATATAATTCCTTAATTCCGTATTTGTAAACACCAATGACAAAACAAACAATTGCCATAGTCGTTATTCTATAAAATATAATGACAAAGGAATCAATTGGAATAAGCGACTGCCAGTAAATCGGCAAGAATCCCCATAGGAAGTTACAGCTTAAGGCCGCAATCATCCCCACCTTGTATTTGCTCATTTTGTTCTTGTTGTTTATTGTTTCCATCAGTATATTCCCTTTCATATCGTACACCCCAAATTCTAACATTTGCACACTAAAAAAGCAAGCGAATTGCTTGCTTTCATATAAGACCCTAGAACAGTCCCCCTAGGAACCCGCCCTTGCCGTTGTTATTGCAAAACAGCAGGTACAGAACAATAAGTAAAATCAAAATGCCCCAGCTGTTGTTATCATCACAGCAGTCATCATAGCATTTATCCCGACATCGGTCCTGACATTTGTCATAACACTTGTTATAGCACTTTTCCCTCTCGCAAGGGTCATTGCAGTGGTTATCATTCTCGCAGCAGTCGCCTCTAAAATCGCCCATAAAAAAACCTCCATAGTTTGTAGTTTATTTCGTTATACTCTCATACTATGCGAGGTTTTTCATTTTCGTTACTCCTAGGCTCTAGGAAAGGTTTTTGCATCTCTTGCGAGGCTTTCCTTACGTGCCTAGCTTTGTTCGTCAGGTTTTACATATATCTAGATTTCTATTCCGTCGTTAGACTCTCCCTCGTCATCCATCTCAAGGGCAAGGTCGTCCGCTGCGTTCTTGATTATGTCAGCAAAGGTCATAATGTATTCGTCGATTGGATATTCAAGGATTTCAGAAAAGTCGTAGGAGTACTTGTCCCCTTCGATTTTTTCAAGTCTTGATGCAATAAGAGCATCTCGCATTGTCATCTCTTCTTCAATTCCCTTAGAAGAATCCTCACAGAATACCCTGCTTTCTATGCTAAACCAGTTTCTGAATCTAGTAAGCTCATCGGCCAGATGACTCATGGTAGTATCATCATCCGCACAGCCTGCAAGACCCATCAGCGACATCTTGATGTTGTTAAGCAATGTGAATACATCAATCGCATCTCCCGGCACAGCCTCAAGCATTTCCTCGAAATAGTTTTCGCAGATTTCTGCAAAGGTATCCATTTCCGTTTCCTGTAATAGCTCAATCACATCCTCGCTATCCAGATAATCCTCAAGCTCAATAAGGTTTGCAATATCCTCGAAGTATTCAAGCCTTCCCTCGTCGCCAAGCTCCAAAGCCTTAATTAAATCAATCTTTTCCATGTGTACTTTCCTCCTATAAATCAAGCTATAAGTCCAGATTCTTGAACTTGATATTAAGGTTCTCCTGATCCTCTTTCAATATCTTACTAATCATATTTGTGAAATTCTCCGAAAGGTCGCTGGCATAGAATACATTTTCGTTGTCATTATCACCTGCAAACATATCATTCTTCTCAAGCTCAATTGTAACAGCAGTTGCAACCTCCTTAGAGGAGTTGATTATTCTCAGCTGGGGATAAATATTCTTTATCCTAGGAGCTATGAGTGGATAGTGAGTGCAGCCAAGAACTAATGTATTCAAATTATTATCATGTACAAAATCATCAAGGTAATACTTGATAGTCAAATCCATTATTTCGTTGTCAATGATTCCCTCCTCTATGAGAGGAACGAAGGCAGGACATGCCTTGCTGAACAGTGTGAGTCCAGGTTTCTTTTCGTTTATTTTCTTTTCATAGGCATTGCTATGTATAGTAACCTTGGTGGCAATAATTCCAATCCTGTCACTAGGAACGCATTCCTTGGCAACAACCCTTGCCGTCGGCGAAATAGCACTGATTACAGGAATATTAGGATAGGCCTTACGCAAATCCTCAAGACATGTTGCACTTACCGTATTACAAGCAATTACAATCATCTTAACATTTTGCTTCACAAGGAACTCACCTATTTGCATGGTAAACTGCCTGATAGTATCAGGTGACTTAGAACCATAGGGTGTTCTAGCAGTGTCGCCAAAGAATATTATTCTCTCCTTTGGCAACTGTTTCATAAGATGTGGAATACTTGTTAGCCCGCCGAGGCCCGAATCAAAAAATCCGATAGGTCTGTTATCCATTAAGTGTTATTCCTTTCATTTTGTGGTATACT
>DATESI010000046.1:0-4973 GCA_035270905.1 Anaerovoracaceae bacterium | reverse complement strand
TTGAATCTTCTGCCCCTTGGTTTTAGCCTTGCCAGCTCTTTTCTTTGCCCCAGATTTGTGTGCTGCGAAGATATCGTTTTCGCTTATGTAACAAAGCTTTTCCTCCGGAAAATCCATTCCGGCAGTCAGGGTTCCCTCCTTGAAGATAACATTGGTCTCGATGCCCGCTCTTTCGCAGAACTCCTTCAAATTGTCCAGTCTCTCTCTTGCGCCTGCAACAATGTATACCATGTAGTTCTTCTTGACATAATTTTTGAGCTCTGTCTCCAGGAGATCCATGTGGCCGTTGAAGGTTATCATCTGCCTGCTTTGAATATTATAAAGCTCTGTGTATGTGTCAATTCCCTTAATAGCCTTCGGGAAAGGTGAAATTACATAAACAAGGGGTTCCTTGTATAATTTGAGGAAGTCCGTCTTATCCGAAATTAATTCTGTGTCCTTGGGAACAATTTGTCCACGCTCAAGAAGAACCTTAAAGTCCTCCTTAAGCTCTGCACTTCTAGTATCGAGAAACTCGTATATTCTCTCTGGGTCATCAACTATTAAGGTTCCATCCTCCATGTAGTCCCATAGATATTCAGTTTCGTCATAAAAATACTGAAGATAATTTTCGAGAAGCTGAATATTAGATACGTTCCTGATGTACTCACAAAGCTCGTCGCGACGTTTGGTAAGATTTGCCGCCGCCTCAAATAGCCTTCTCGACTCTGTATCATCTAGTCCTTCTGCAGCTTCCTTATCCTTCGCTTTTTGACCTGCCCTGTCCAGCTTGCCGGCTTGAGCCGTGTATTCCTTGAACAATCTTGATGCCGCTACCTCGTATTGGTCCTTGTCTACCATAACCTGCTCCGCAGGGTATATCTCGATATATTTGAGATTCTCTATTGACCTTTGGGTATCAAGGTCAAAGGTTCTAATGGAGTCAACCTCTGTATCAAAGAGCTCAATTCTGTATGGGTCGTTGGCATCAGGTGTGAATACATCGATTATTCCACCTCTAATTCCAAACTGTCCACGGCTATCCACGATATCAGTTCGGTCATAGCCCATGGCAACAAGTCTGTCTCTTATCTCTGTGATTTCTATATCATCTCCCTGCTTAATCTTGAGGGAGTTTTCTTCGAAGCTACTGTGAGGCGTAATCTTTTTGATGGCAGCAGAAACAGGGGCTACAACAATGCAGTCCTCTCCTGTCCTCAGTGCCTTTAAAATTTTGAGCCTTTCAATAAGTCTGTCGTTGTTCTTGGCCTCATACCTTAGGAAAACCTCGTCCTCCGCTGGCAAGGCATAGACATTCTTAGAGGCAAAAAAAGAAAGATCCGAAGCCAATCTCTTCGCTCTCAGTTCCGAGGCTACTACGATTATACTTTGTCCTTCCTCCTTGCAAATTTCTTGGGCGATATATGCAGTTCTGCTTTCGGAGATTCCCGAAATATTAATTATCCCCTTCTTCGCCATTTTCCTCACTTGCCTTTTTTCTTGTATTATATTTGTTCATAGCCATATCTATTCCATCTTCAATGATGGAAACCGCCGCGTCAGCCGCCTTAATCAAGGCTTCCTCGATGATTGGAACATCCTTCCTCGGGAATCCTCCCGTTACAAAGGATGCTAGGTCTCCTCTGCTTTCGTTGCCAACTCCCACACGTATTCGTGGAAACTGGTCGGATTGCAGCTGATAAACCACTGACTTCATTCCGTTATGAGTCCCCGCACTGCCAAACTTTCTGATTCGGATAGTACCAAGAGACAGGTCAATATCGTCATAAATTACTGTAAGGTCCTCCATGTCCACCTTATAGTAATTCACCACTTCTCTTACAGACTCTCCGCTAAGATTCATAAAGGTTTGCGGCTTAACTAGCAAAACCTTTTGGCCGGCGATTCTCCCCTCGCCGACCAAGGCCTTATGCTTAATCTTGTCTACTTTGATGCCGTACTTCTCTGCCAATAAATCAACAGCGATAAATCCCATGTTATGTCTTGTATTTTCGTATTTCTTGCCTGGGTTTCCCAGACCTACTATTACGTACATAGATATTTATCCTCGTGTAATGTCCATTGGATATTACACCTTTCTTTTATCATTTTAATTATTAATCAAACAACTTACTGATTGAACCGTTGGTGAATACTCTTGTCATTGCCTCGGCAAATAGAGGTGCTACTGATAAGAATGTCATCTTCTCAAGTCTCTTTTCTTCACCAAGTGGAAGTGTGTTAAGAAGAACCAGCTCCTCTATTACTGATTTTTCTATTCTTTCTACTGCAGGTCCTGATAATACAGGGTGAGTCGCACAAGCATATACTGCCTTAGCACCCAAATCCTTAATTGCGTTAGCCGCATTAGTGATTGTACCTGCTGTATCAATCATATCGTCAATGATAATACAGTTCTTGCCGTTAATGTCACCGATGATATTCATTATTTCACTCTTGTTCGGTTCAGGTCGTCTCTTGTCAACGATTGCGATTGGACAATCTAAGAACTCTGCCATATTCCTCGCTCTTGTTACACTTCCGTGATCAGGAGATACGATTACCAAGTCCTCAAGATTTTTTTCTTTGAAGTACTTAGCTAGTATTGGCATTCCAACTAGATGGTCAACTGGGATATCGAAGTAGCCCTGAATTTGATTTGCGTGCAAATCCATAGTAAGAACTCTGTCAGCACCGGCAGCAACTATTAGGTTTGCAACCAGCTTAGCTGTAATTGGGTCTCTTGCCTTAGCTTTTCTGTCCTGTCTTGCGTATCCGTAGTATGGAATTACTGCATTGATTCTTCCTGCAGATGCTCTCTTCATTGCATCGATCATAATCAAGAGCTCCATAAGGTTATCGTTTACAGGATCGCAGGTGGATTGAACGATATAAATATCCACACCTCTTACGGATTCCCAAAGGTTTACTGAAATTTCTCCGTCGCTAAATTTTGTAACTGTTGCTTTGCCTAAAGGTTTTCCCATAATTGCCGCAATTTCTTCTGCAAGTGCGGTGTGTGCATTCCCGGTAAATACCTTGTACTCAGAAAATGAACCGTTTTTCTTTTGTGTTTACACCTCTTCTTTCACCATTTGTTGTTTGATTTATTTTTTCTTTTTGAATAATCCTCTCTTGGCTGCCCAACCCTCTATTATGTTCTCTTTTGCTCGTGCCACACACAGGGAATCCTTAGGAATGTCCTTCGTTACCGTACTTCCCGCTGCAATGTATGCACCCTCTCCAACTGTAACCGGTGAAACAAGGTTAGTATTACATCCTATGAATGCACCATCTTCCACAGTTGAACGATGCTTGTTGGTTCCGTCATAATTGACAAACACAACTCCGCATCCTATATTAACATCACTGCCGACATCTGAATCCCCTATGTATGTCAGATGTGATGCTTTGGAGCCATCTCCCATGGTAGAATTCTTCACTTCAACGAAGTCTCCAACCTTACAGTTTTGACCGATATCGCTACCTGGTCTCAAGTAAGCGAATGGACCCACATTAGTTCCTGCACCGACCCTACTGTCCAGTATAACAGAGCTTTGTATTTCCACATTATCTCCGATTACTGAATCCTTGATTCTTGTGTTTTGATATATCTTGCAGTTCTCACCTATTACGGTGTTGCCTTCAAGCGTTACGCAAGGTCCAATGAAGGTTCCCTTGCCGATTTTTACTGTTTCGTCGATATATGCCGCATTGATGTCAACATATTCTACTCCGTCCTTAATTTGACTCATTATTTGCCTCCTACTATTTGTTCAGGATCAACTCGCCAACCTTATATATATCTCCTGCACCCATGGTGATAACCAAATCACCCTTGGCCGCATTCTTCTTAACAAACTTTGCAATCTTATCAAAGTCGGCCTCGAACATTACATTCTTATCTGGATGGGTCTCCTGGATTCTTTCCGCAAGAGACTTGGCACTAATCTTATGAATATTAGTTTCTCTTGCAGCATATATCTCTGCCAGAATTAGATTGTCTGCCTCTGCAAATGCCTCAGCGAAGTCATCAAAGAGTGCCGTTGTTCTAGTATATGTGTGAGGCTGGAAAATGCACCACAGCTTCTCATGTGGAATGTTGTGTGCAGCTGACAATGTAGCCTTGATTTCTGTTGGATGATGTGCATAATCATCAACCAGCTTAACACCCTTAGCTGTAGTTCCAATAATGTCAAATCTTCTCTGGGTCCCAGTGAATCCTTCTAAGGTCTCAATTATACATTCTGTTGAAACTCCAAGTTGGTGACAGCAGGCAAAGGCTGCCGTAGAATTCAAGATGTTATGCTCTCCTGGTACAGCAAGCTGCACAGTCCCAAGAAGCTCTCCATTATAGCTTACATCGAATGCAGGCATACCGCTTGCATTAAACACGACATTGGTAATTCTATATGCGCATCCCTCGCTGTAACCGAAGGTTATAGCGTTAGGTACGTTGGTTACAATTTTGTTAACGAAAGGATTGGCATCATATGCTATTAGCTTACCATCACTTGGGATAAGCTTAGCAAACTTGTCAAAGGAGCTTGCAATATGATCTATATCCTTGAAGTAATCCAAATGGTCAGAGTCAATGTTCAAGATGATTTCGGTTTTTGGCTTAAGATTGAGGAAGCTATCCATATACTCGCAAGCCTCAGTAATGAAATACTTGCTGTGTCCAACCTTAACATTGCCCCCGATTTCGCTTAGGGTTCCCCCTACCAAAATTGTTGGCTCAAGCTTAGCCTTCTCCAAAATTAAAGAAACCATAGAAGTAGTCGTAGTCTTACCGTGGGTTCCACTAATTGCAATGCTGTTTTCGTACTCGTCCATAAGTACTCCCAGCATTTCTGCCCTTGTTGCCGTTTGGATGCCCTTCTCCGCCGCTCTTACAAGCTCTGGATTGTCTTTCCCTACGGCTGCAGAGTATACAATCAGGTCCACATCTTCTACATTCGCTGCTCTATGGCCTATATATATCTTTACACCCT
>DATESI010000045.1:0-3616 GCA_035270905.1 Anaerovoracaceae bacterium | reverse complement strand
TTCCCCATAATACGCAAGTTTAATTAGGTGCATTTTTACCATAATACGCACTTTAATATGTGACATTTTTCCCGATAATACGCATGTATTTGACTTTGCTTTGACTGTAAACCTATTATACATTATTTCATATCTACCATTTGCCCTATATCGAACAGGTACAGATATGCTTCGGCAACTTCTAGGCTCTTGATGGTCCTGATTGCCTCGCCATAGATGTCCATCTGTTTCTTGTAGGTATTCTTGATTCTGTCAAGTTCCTCGTTGAGGGACTTGTTTTTGTCTATGTAGTTGGTCTTGTAGTCAAGAAGTATGTACTTGCCATCTTCCTCGAAGAAGCAGTCAATAATACCTTGAACGATTATATCCTCTCCCTCTATCTTGCGAACTAAATCAAAAGGTTTTTCTCTATAAAGTTTGCCCTCTGCGGCGGCTTTTGCGGCACGCTTCCCAAGGTCTGATTGAAAGAATCCTTGGATTCGGTCAAGGCGGGCAGCCTGAGCCTCTTCATCAAGAAGAATCCCGGCATCCACATATTCCGCCACTGCACTTTGCAGATATGGCAGACCCTCTTTCGCGGCTCTAACAAGGTCTATTCGCTCCATAATTGTATGGTATATGGTTCCTCGCTCCGCGGCGGTCATTCTCTTTTCGCCCTGCATAAAGTTAGGCACGGCAAGCTGTATTTGGAAGGTGCTACGTTCTGCGGCTGAATTGCCTGAGCCAGCCTGGCTTGCCGCAGCAGTTTCTGCGGCTGAATTGCCTGCGCCAGCCTGGCTTGCCGCATCATGTTCTGCCGCTAGGTGATTTAGCTCGGATACGGAAAACTTGGACTTTAGTTTGAGAGCCTTTTCGTATGGATATACGTAGCTAAGCCTTCTGTCAATCTCAGCCTTAATGGCTGATTTCTTTTCCTGGGTCAGCTCGCCTTGATTCTCTTGCACATCTGTAATCCATGAGCCCTCTAATGACCTCTTGCCAACATCTGCGGCGCTAATCATCTGCCCGCCAAGGCTTGCATAATCAACCATGGCAAGGAAACTGGTATCACCCTTCACTGCCCCTGCATTCTTGGCAATATATTTTTCGCCGTCTTTGACTGCACCTGTCATAACCAGCAAGTCTCTTGGTCTTGTCATTGCAACATACAGAATTCTAACCTCTTCGCTTGCCTCCTCACGTCTGATTTGCTTGGCGATTAGGGCTTGAAGTAGTGTATTCTTGTGCCAATGCTCCTTAGGATTTACTAGGGTCATGCCGATACCGATGTCCTTATGTATGGAAATCCCCTTGGATGCCTTGGAAAAGTTCAGTCCCTTCCCAAGACCGGATAGAATAACCATTGGGAACTCAAGTCCCTTGCTCTTATGTATTGTCATTATACGAACTAGATTGTCCTTCTCTCCCACAAGCTTAACCTGTCCCATGGTAACCTTACGTTTTTTCATGGCTTCAATGTATTTCATGAAGTTATATAGTGAGCCCGTCTCGCTCTGGCGGAAGGCAATAGCCTTATCAACAAGTGCACGCAGATTAGCCTGACGCTGGCTGCCTAGAGGCATTGCTCCCATGGCAACATAATATCCTGAATCAAGAAGCAGGTGCCAAACAAATCCGTCAAGGGTCATAGCCTTAGCATCTTCCTTCCAGGTGTTAATTTGTTCTAAGACCTTGCTACATTTGTCTGCCAATGGGGCATCAACTGCACCGTGAGGGGTTACGTCCCGCGTCCCATTCTCACCTTTGTTCTCGCCTTTGTTCTCGCCTTTGTTCTCACCTTTGTTCTCGCTGGCATACTGCATAAAGGCTTTGGCATAGGAGCCTTGGGAACATGCTATTCTAATAGCCGATAGTTCCTCTATGGTAAAGCCAAATATTTCTGAACGGAGCACGCTTATAAGTGGGATGTCCTGAAGCTTGTTGTCGATTACGGAAAGCAGGTTCATGAACACATTGATTTCCATTGTGTCGAAGTAGCCCTCGTTGTCGTCAACATAGGCAGGAATTCCCTTATCCCGGAAGGTTCTATAAAATACATCTGCATAGTTCTTGGTGCTACGCATGAGAATTACTATATCCTTAAGTTCGAGGGTTCTCTGCTCCTGAGCCTTGGTATCAAAGTATGGGGTGCCTAGCTTGTCTGCAATGATATCGCTGACAAGAAGTGCCTCGTATTCCGCTGCCTTGAGGTTTTGTAGTTCTTGGTCCGACTCGTCAGCAGGCTCGCCAGGCTTAACTGCGCCGTCTTCGTGTTCCTTGTAAGTCTCGCCCCTTGGTTCCGTTGCTGCTACACCGGCTCTATCCACCACATACATTTGGGGCTTATAGGTCAGGTTGCCATCGTAGCCCATGCCTTCGTAAAGCATGGCATCCTCGTCGTAGTCCTCCATCAACTCCTCAAATACCTGATTGACGGAATTAAGAATAACTCCCTTACTTCTATAGTTTCGGTTAAGGTCAATTTTGCGTGACCTTGGCGTTCTTCCTGCCTTGTAGTCCTCGTACTTGCTCTTAAAAATCTCAGGCTCTGCCAGACGGAACTTGTATATACTCTGCTTGATATCGCCAACCATAAAAAGATTGTTGTCTCTTTTGATCTTGTCAATTATGGACTCCTGCAGTAGGTTGGTATCTTGATACTCGTCGATAAAGACAAAGTCAAACTTGCTGCGATAATACTGGCTGGCATCCTCCGCAGAAAGTACCGCCAAGCAGTAATGTTCTATATCGTTGAAGTCAATCAGGTTCTTCGCCTTCTTGCCCTCTGTAAATAGTCTATGAAAATCCTCTAGCATCTTCTCGAAGAATACTGCCATAGGATAAGTCTTGTTTATCTCCTGGATTTGGTTGTCAAAGCTATCGTAGAAAAAGGCGTTCTTCACCCCTGTAACGGCAAGTCTCTTGACCTGGTCGCGGTATTCCTTCACAAGGTCCTTAACAAGATCGTAATCTTCCTTTTCTTCCTTGGTTGCTCTTATTGCCGTCCCCTTGTATTCTCCAAGGATTTGGCCAACTGCCTGAAGTTCCTTGGTCTTGGCTTTTTCGGCTGCTGATGCAAGGATTTCAATTTCCTCGCTCAATTTTTGTGCCAGTCTGTCGAGGCCATTTGACCCCAGAAGGCTCTGGGCATCCTGAAGGTTTGCAACTGCCAGGCTTAGTGACTCTTCTATAAATCCTGCGATGAAGTCACCGATTTTGCCTTCCATAAAATCCTTCGGATTCAGGTTTAATCTTTCTACCTGCTCATGGAGCCACTCCCATGGGTTTGGCAGACTCATTATGTTGTTATATGCATAATCTATCATCTCTCGGATTCGGTCTTCGTTACGATCCGAGCTATACCACTTCAAGAACTGGAAGAACTCAGGATTTCCCTCCTCAAAGTACATTTCCAGAAGTTTGTCCATTGCCTCGCCCTTGATGATTTCTTTTTGGGCATCGTCGCAGATTTTGAAATTTGGTTCTATATCAATCAGATAAAAATATCGTCTTATGGCCTCCAGTGCGAATGCATGGAATGTACTGATGTTGGCCTTGGGCAAAAGTGCAAGCTGCTCTCTAAGTAGTTTTTTGCGAGATTTACGCACACCCAAATCCCCTGCCGCGCTCTGCGCGC
>DATESI010000044.1:0-3342 GCA_035270905.1 Anaerovoracaceae bacterium | reverse complement strand
CTTCGCATGGCAGGAGAATATGAGCACCGCAGCCATAATTGGCGCTGCGGTGATTGGTATGCTGACAGTTGGACTCGTGTCTACGATGGATAGAATCCACCAGGCCCATGAAGATGCCATCCTAGAAGATTTGTCAGAGCTAATCGACAGCATCATCAACGGACAAAACAAAGAAATATTCCAAGACGTGGAAGACACCCTCCTGTCCAAGTTGCAATATCAGGTTACCAAGCTGAGCAATATACTCAACGCCCAGAACAACACCATCAACAAAGAAAAAGAAGAGATTAAATCCCTTATTTCAGATATTTCACATCAGCTCAAGACACCCGTTGCATCACTGAAGATGTTCGGAGAACTGCTCAGTGACGAATCACTTTCCCAAGAGCAGCGCAAGGACTATATCAATGTAATCAACCAGTCACTTGATAAGCTAACCTTCCTGACAGACAGCATGATTAAGATGTCCCGCCTCGAAAGCGGAATAATCACAATCACCAAGGAACCTTGCACCCCAAGAGATATAATCCTGCCAGCTATTAAGCAGGCCTTCCCAAAAGCCAAGAGCAAAGACATTGAAATCATATATGGCACAGATAGCGGCAGCATAGACCCTGAGGAAGAGCCACAAGAACATACTACAAAGAATGGACAAGAACAGGTCGCAAAGAAAATGGAAGCACAGGCTGTCGGTGACACCCTACTTGCAGACATCAAGTGGACAACAGAGGCAATCTTCAATATTATAGATAACGCTATCAAATATTCAAATCCTAATACCAAGATTACCATAACAACAGAAAAATACCCTTCCTTCATCTGCCTGAAAGTCGCAGATGAAGGAAGGGGTATAAGCGAAGAAGAACAGGCTATGATTTTCAAACGCTTCTATCGTGGCAAAAACGCTACACAGGAAGAAGGCGTTGGCATAGGCTTATTCCTTTCTCGTGAAATAATTGTGAATCAAGGTGGCTACATCAAGGTTAGCGCAGCCGGTGGTGGCACCATGTTTTCAGTATTCCTACCGATAGCCTAAAAAGGTACAATCAAAAACGCAGCTTCTACTCTGGCGAATGGAAGCTGCGTTTGTTATATTATTAGGCCTTGAGAAACTCTTTAAGCCTTGAGAAACTCTTTAGGCCTTGAGAAACTCTTTAAGCCTTGAGAAACTCTCGAAGCCTTGCAGTCTTTGGAGTATCGAAGATTTCAGAAGGAGTTCCCTCCTCCACAACCTTGCCCTTATCCATGAAGATTACTCTGTCCGCAACATCGCGTGCGAAGGACATTTCATGGGTTACGATAATCATTGACATGTGATTATCAGCAAGCTTCCTCATCACATCAAGCACCTCCCCTGTGATTTCTGGGTCCAGTGCAGAGGTAGGCTCGTCGAAGAGCATAACATCAGGATTCATAGCAAGAGCCCTTGCTATAGCAATACGCTGCTGCTGGCCGCCCGAAAGCTGCTTAGGATAAGCCTCCGCCTTATCAACAAGGCCTACGAGGCAGAGAAGCTCCTGAGCTTTTTTTCTTGCAGCGGATTTGCTCATTTTGAGCACCTTAACCGGGGCATAGGTGATGTTGTCAAGGCATGTCATGTGAGGGAAAAGGTTGAAGCCTTGAAACACCATGCCTGTGGTGCCGTTAACCTCTGCCGTGCCTTCAGTAATTTTTTCAAGACCATTGATAGTCCGAAGGAAGGTGCTCTTGCCGGAGCCGGAAGGCCCGATAATTGCAACGATTTCACCCTTGTTCATGGTGAAGCTCACATTGTCAACGGCCCTGCATGCAGCAAAATCCTTTATTATGTTTTGCATCGACAGGATTATTCCTGTCGAAGGTTCTTCAGCTGCAGGGATTATTCCTGTGGAAGTTTTTTCAGTTGCGAGAACTTTTTCCATATTACGCCGCCTCCTGTTCTGTGTGCTTAGAATATTTCTTTTCAATACGGTTTGAAACCAAGGTGAGGGCAAAGGTCAACAGCAAATAAAGTACAGCAGCCACAATGTATGCGGTTACGCTGCCGTCACGATTTACTGCGCCCTTGGCCGACTTCAGCAGCTCCATAACTGTAATGGAGGAAATCAGCGCCGTATCCTTCACGAGAACGATAGCCTCGTTGGAGATAGACGGCAAGACCACCCTTACAGTCTGAGGGATTATTACCCCGAAGAGAGTCTGACTCCTAGAAAGCCCAAGGGCATGAGCCGCCTCATACTGCCCCTTGTCAATACCGTTAATGCCGCCGCGGTAGATTTCCGCAAGGTATGCAGCATAATTCAACACGAAGGTAATGACTCCCGTAGTGAAGGGGTCGAACCCAATGTCAAAGGATATAGGCAAGAAATAGTAGAAGAAAAACAGCTGCAGCAGCAGGGGTGTTCCTCTAAATATGAATATGTAAGCCTTGCAAAATGCCTTTAGTGGCCAAAGTTTTGAATTGCTACCCAGAGCAAAGGGGAGTCCCAAGGGTAGGGAAAGCCCCAGCGTCAGGACGAAAAGCAATATTGTAACCTTCAGGCCTTCAACCATGCTAGGTAGTATTGTCAAAATGTATTCCATGTCAGTGTCACCTTATTCTAATAATCTAAAGATTTAACTATTTCCAAAGTCAAAGACTTTGATTACTCAAAGTCTTTTAATATAACGATGTTCTTACCGAACCACTTGTTACTGATTTCTTCTGCCTTGCCGCTGTCGATAACAGTCTTAAGACCTTCGTTAAGCTTAGCAGCAACATCAGTGTCTTCTTTTCTGCAGCCTATAGTATAGAAGTCATCGCCAAAGTCAAACTTGCAAAGCTTCATTTGATCGCCTGCATCAAGATTGTTATTCTTGTATTCACCAAGAACCTCGTCAACTACGATACAGTCAACTCTGCCAGCCTTCATATCGAGGATTGCCTCATCAAAGGTTGGGTAGTCAGTAACCTTGTCGCCGTATGTATCCCAAAGATTTGATTCCTGCATAACCTTAAGGGTTGATGAGTCTGTCTGTGTACCGATGTTGTACTTGGCAAGATCTTCTTCACTATTAATTACAACATCATCACTTAGAGTCATAATGACATTACGATTGTTCAGGTAAAGCTTAGTAAGTGCCAAGCTTTCCTTTCTTTCATCTGTAATGGAAAGTCCGTTCCAGATGCAGTCAATCTTCTTGGAGCTTAGCTCCATCTCCTTGGACTCCCAGTTAACTGGTTGGAATTCTACAGTGATTCCAAGGGCTTCACCTACTGCATTAGCAAGGTCGATATCAAATCCCACAAGGTTTCCGTCTTCGTCGCGGAAGCCCATAGGAGCGAAGGTATCATCAAGTCCGATTACCAGAGTTCCCTTGTCC
>DATESI010000043.1:0-5333 GCA_035270905.1 Anaerovoracaceae bacterium | reverse complement strand
CCTTTAGATTTATACCGGTAGAGCTTTCAAAAAGCTGTACCAGAGCATTAGGTCCGTTGATTTCAAGGACCTTGCATAGTCTTTTTTCACCATTTGGAAGAAGAATTTCTCCAAGCTCGTCGTAGGTTACTCCTTCAACGTTTTTTACAAGCATCAAAGGGCCTACAACTTCTGATATTGTCTTATATTCTTTTATCATTGGTCTTGTTCCTCCTCGCTTACAGTACTGTTAACCTCGTCCTTCAACTTCTGCATTGTTGCTTCATATGCCTTGTCGATGTTTTCCTCTTCGATATACTTAAATCTACCAATGTCCTCTCTTACAGGAAGTGCGATAAGCTTATTAAACACTCCTCCTCTTGCAAGGGCAGCCTTGGATTCTTCGTAATATCCCATAATCAGCTTAAGAAGCTTGAACTGCTTGTTTACTGATGTGTAGGTATCAATTTCGTGGAATGCATTCTGATGCAAATAGTCCTCTCGGATTGACTTGCACGCTTCAAGCTTGATTCTATCCTCTGCTGACAGTGAGTCTACACCAACCAGCTGAACGATTTCCTGAAGCTCTGCTTCCTCTTGAAGAAGTCTTACTGTTTCTGTTCTAAGCTCTGACCATTCCTTGCTTACGTTTTCTTCGTACCATTTGCTCAAACGGTCAATGTATAGGGAATAGCTCTGAAGCCAGTTGATTGCCGGGAAATGCCTCTTGTAGGCAAGACCTGAATCAAGACACCAGAATACTTTAACTATACGAAGTGTTGCCTGTGATACCGGCTCGGAAATGTCGCCTCCCGGAGGGGATACGGCTCCGATTGCGGAAAGTGCGCCTACGCGACCTTCCTTGCCAAGGGATACAACTCTGCCTGCTCTTTCGTAGAACTGGGCAAGTCTTGATGCTAGGTAAGCAGGATATCCTTCTTCGCCCGGCATTTCTTCAAGTCTGCCTGACATTTCACGCAGTGCCTCTGCCCATCTTGATGTTGAGTCGGCCATGAGAGCCACAGAATAGCCCATGTCACGGAAATACTCGGCAATTGTTATACCTGTGTAGATTGACGCTTCTCTCGCCGCTACGGGCATGTCAGAGGTGTTGGCGATAAGCACTGTTCTCTTCATAAGTGGCTCGCCTGTCTTAGGGTCCTTAAGCTCTGGGAACTCCATAAGTACGTCTGTCATCTCGTTACCGCGTTCACCGCATCCTATATATACTACGATATCTGCATCTGCCCACTTAGCAAGCTGATGCTGAACTACTGTCTTGCCTGAACCGAATGGTCCCGGTACTGCCGCAACTCCGCCCTTGGCAATAGGAAAAAGTGTATCTATTACACGCTGACCTGTTACAAGTGGCATCTCAGGAACCAGCTTTTCTTTGTATGGTCTACCCTTTCTTACAGGCCACTCCTGCATTAGGGTAAGCTCCTTGAGGGTTCCGTCCTCTTGCTTTACTGTGCAAACTGTTTCTGTTACGTTGAAGCTGCCTGCATTTATTGACTCAACGGTTCCCTTAATTCCGTAAGGAACCATTATCTTCTGCTCAACTATAATTGTCTCTTGGACTGTACCGATAACATCACCTGCTTCGACCTCATCTCCCGCATTGACTGCAGGAACGAAGTCCCATTTTTTCTCTCTGTTAAGTGACGGTACGTTGATACCTCTTACAATATTGTCTCCGGAGGCTTCTCTCATTCCTTCAAGTGGTCTTTGGATTCCGTCGTACATTGTTTCGATTAATCCGGGACCAAGCTCAACTGACAGTGGTTTGCCTTCTGATACAACGGTTACTCCCGGACCTATGCCGGCGGTTTCTTCGTATACCTGAATTGAAGCCATGTCGCCTCTCATCTCTATTATTTCTCCGATAAGTCCCATGTCACCTACTCTGACTACGTCGAACATGTCAGCATCCTGCATGCCCGATGCAACTACAAGTGGTCCTGAGACTTTTACTACTTTGCCTTGACTCATTTACTGTTCACCTCCAAATAGTATGTCTGCTCCTACGGCTCTCTCGACTGATTTTTTCAAATTCCTCATGCCGATTCCAAGGGTCCCGTTTGCGCCGGGGATTGGAATTATTGCCGGGAGTCTGGAGTCGTTATATTTATCAACCTCTTCTAATATTTCACTGTAAATCTGCTCGGTGATATATACTATTGCATAGTCTTCCTTGGCAATGCGACGAAGAGTTTTGCCTGCCACCTCGCTTTCCTCGCATGGGAAAACGTCCAGGCCTACAGCTTTGAAGCCAAGGACACTTTCTCTGTCCCCTATTACTCCTATTTTATACATAAGAATCCCTCAAACTTTCACCTATTTCTTTTGCAGATCGACCTTGGTGTAACCATGTGAAGATCATCCTTAGCTGCCTGATTTCATCGTCCTTGGATAGCAGAAATGCTACCGTAGATGCAATTCCGTAAGGCTCATACTTTTCTTCTCTGAGCATCCTGATAACATTGTTATCATAAAGCTCCTCGAATTTAGCAAAGCTTCCTGTCTCCATTATTTCCTTGCCGCACTCATCGATAATATACTTGTATCCGTATGGAGCAAGTGCATCTCCAAGTGATGCCATAGGCTCATCATATACTGATGAAAATGTGTTCCAGCATACGTTGCCTTCAGGTAAGAATACCTTCTTATAGAAATCCTTCGGTCTCTTCATATATTTCAATCTTAGGAAAGCATCAAGATTGTTCAAATCTATCTTTTTCCTAACATACTCTACCATGAACGGTTCTTCAATGTCCGTAACCTCGTCTACCTCGTCTACCAAGGTTTCCGCGCCGTTACGCTTGGCTGCCTCGTACATCTCCGCCCAGCAGGCCTTATCGAAAATAATATCTATTTCCTGTGGGTCTCCTGTCTTGGAGAAGGTTTCGGTGGCCTCCATAATTGCACGCTTTTTGATGGCGCTGAAGAACATATAGTTTCTACCCTTAACCAATCCGATTAGCTCCTTAATTCCAAAGGAACCGGTTTCTACCATCAACGGTTCAGGGTCTATGTCCAGAAACTCAGCCTTGATTATTACCTTGAGATTATGATAATCTCTTGGGATCAAAAACAGTCTAAGCTCTTCACGGTGGAATACTATTTCGTTTATTAATTTGTGATACTTCAGTTGCTCTTGGTCTATATAATAGTTAAAGCCCTTTTCCGTATCCATGTCCTTCCCGTCGTTGTATCCGAAGTCTCTAAGAAGCTCCAAGGCATGCTTCATGCTCTTGGCCTCGGCAATCTTCACAAGATCCGCTCTTGACAGCAGCTTCCCAACGTCGCAGGAAACGTCTGCAGATGTAAATACAAAGGCTGGGTCGCTATGAACGGTTATCATATACTCCACCTCTTATTCAAATAATATTGCAGCGATTTCTCCTGTTAGTTTTTCCTTCATGTCCTCTACCATGGCCTCAATTGTGCCATTGATGTATATGGACTTTTCTTGTAGCAGGAATCCACCCCTTACATTCTTGATTTCCTCAGATAACTTAATTGTGTTACCGGGAATTAATTTTTCTAGTTCCTTGATTACCAAAGGACCGACTGTCTTCATCTCTTCTGCGTTGAAAACTAATTCTCCTGAAGTTTCGCCTGTCTTAGCGATTTCACGAGCCAGCAATGAAACGTACTCTTTCTTATCCATTGCCAAAATCTCATCTATTGCCTTGTCGAAACACTCTGCAATAAGCTCCTGCTTTTTCTCAAGCAAAACCTTCTTGCCATCTATTACGGAAACTGATTTTCTGCGCTCTATGAGTTTGTCTTTGTCAGCCTTGCCCTTTGCCTCGGCTTCATCGATAATTGCTGCTGCCTTTGATTCTGCTTCTTTGATAACCTTATCTGACTGGGCCTTGGCCTCGTCCATAAGGGTTCTTCTAACATTCTCGGCATCCTGCAAAATCTTTGATGTTATATTCTCTAAGCTCATATTTTCACATCCTTTATTAATATTGATACAACTACTCTTGGCTTAGCCAACTTGAATGTTCATCAACATTAGGATTGAAATAAGCAATCCGAAGATAGCGTATGTCTCTACCATTGCGGCGTAGATTATACCCTTAGCCATCTGATCAGGACGCTGACCCAAAATCATAATACCTGTTGCAGATGCCTTACCTTGTGCAATACCTGAGAATATACCAATTAGGCCGATTGGAATGGCTGATGCCAAAATGCTCAGGCCCTGTGACATTGTAACTTCGATTGGTGCTCCACTGAGCATACCTATCTTTATAAAAATTAGGAAAGCCATAAGCAGTCCGTAGATACCTTGTGTACCCGGTATTGCCTGCATGATTAAGGTCTTACCGAATTTCTTAGGGTCTTCTACCAAAACCCCTTTCGCTGCCTGACCTGCAATACCTACACCTATTGCACTACCGATACCTGCCAAACTGGCAACTGCTGCTCCTAAAAGTGCTAATACATTTCCACTAATCATTTAATTTTACCTCCGTTTGCGTCATTTATTAATTTAACATACTTAGTTTCTTTCTTGAAAGGCGCGAATGGCTCGCCGCCATCCTCATAAAACTTTCCGAAGAATTCTATATACTGTAATCTACTTGCATGAACGAATGAACCAAGTGCATTGATTGCCAGGTTAAATGTATGTCCGATAAGAAATACGATAACCAGTACAATTGCTCCAAGCACTCCGCCGCCCATAAGGGTTCCCATTGTATTGACAACCTGTGCTATTACTCCTGTTGCAAGTCCCAGTGCCAGCAATCTGGCATAGGATAGAATATCTGAGACGTAGCTTGTAACATTATATATCTGTCCAAGTCCGCCTGTAATCTTGCCCAGGCCTTTTTTCTTCCTGCCTCCTGTTAGAAGCAGAATTGCTGCACCTGCAATGGCAACATACATTCCGATGGTTTTGGCTGCCGGAAATAGCATTCCGCCTGCAAGCCACAGCCCTGCTCCCGCAATTACCATGTACCATGAAAATACATCAAATATTGCATCAAACAGGTGACCTCTTCTAATCATCATAGATGCACTTAATGCCATTCCCAGGAATATATGCACTACTCCGAACAGCAATGAGAATATCAACAGCTTAGTCGGATCGTCCAGTGGGTTGAACCAAAGTGGTTCGATTACTATCTCCTTATCAAAGAAGGTTCTAGCCACAACAGGAACGATATCACCGAACCAGCCACCGAACATTGCTCCCCAGAAGATGGTTGAAATCCCACAAAAGAAAAACATCTTAATCATTTTTGCCATCATACCCTCAAGGTCGAATTTTTTCATGATGACGAATGTTGCTATTGTTATTATTATGCCGTAGCCCGCATCACTTAACATTATAC
>DATESI010000042.1:0-8746 GCA_035270905.1 Anaerovoracaceae bacterium | reverse complement strand
TATGGCAAACCCAATGGCAGCAATCCTATCCGTTTCCATGATGCTCAAATACACCTTCGGTCTTGAAAAAGAATCTGCAGCTGTAGAAAAGGCAGTCAAGGCCTTCCTTGCTCAAGACCATCGCACCGCAGACCTTGCTGGTCCTAATGACATCCCAATGGGAACCAAAGAAACCGGTCAAATGATAGCCGATTTTATCTAAAGCAAATAATTAAAGAATACGATTTGATTTAACTGATAAGAAAAGCCCCAAAATTATTTGAAAAAAAGGCAGTATGTTGGTTTGCACTTTATGTGCACTTCCAGCGTACTGCCTTAAATATAATGTGATAGCAAGCCTATTTGGCGGCTTCTACCACATGCTGCATCAAGATACTTGTCGTTACGCTTCCAACTCCGCCTGGAACTGGTGTGATTCCACGAACCTTGTCCTCAATATCTGCAAAGTCTGCATCTCCGCACATCTTGCCTTCCTCGTCAAAGTTGATGCCAACATCGATTACTACCTGCTTATCTGTTATGTGTTTGTCTGTTACAGTGTGCATTCTGCCTGTTGCAGCGATAATAATATCTGCATCCTTGCAAAGCTTCTCAAGCTCGTCTGCAGGAGTCTTGCTGTTACAGATTGTGATAGTTGCGTTTTCCTTAAGAAGCATCATAGCAACAGGCTTACCTATTACAAGACTTCTTCCGATTATTACAGCCTTCTTACCTGACATTTCAATGCCATAATGTCTTAGTATCTCCATAGCTGCGGCTGCTGTGCAAGGCGGATAGCCAAGGGTTTTATCAGTGAAAACGCCGGACATAGATAAATCTGTAATTCCGTCGATGTCCTTTTCGGGTGCAAGAGTGTTCCTTACAGTATCGTCATTGAATCTCTTTGGAAGAGGTCTGAATAACAGCACACCATGAATATCCTTGTTATCGTTGATTGCTTTGATTACATCAACCAGGTCCTCTTCTTCGGTCTCGTCATTATCTCTAAGTATATACTTCTCTACCTTAATACCAAGAAGATTTGCCTTCTTCTCTGCGCCCTTTTCATAGGCGATGTCGCTGTCGTTTTCTCCTACTCTTACGATTGCCAATGTTGGTGCAACGCCCTGCAAATGCAGTGCTTCAACATCCTTAATTGTCTTCTCGTTTATCTTATCAGCAACTTCTTTTCCTTTTAATAACATATCCCTACTTATGTCCTTTCCTCAATCCACCATAAACACTGGCATATATTTCGTCAGCCTTAATGGTATATTCCATCAGCATTTTTTCAGCTTCAGCATTAATCTTCTCTGCATATTCTCTGTCAGTCATTGCCTTGGTGTTGATGAACACATTAAGACTTGCTCCCTGAAGGGCTGCCTTGCAAAAAATTACTCCAACGCCTACATCACTGATAGCTATTACGCTACCCTTAGCAGCAAAGTCCTCATGCAAATCAATTGCCTCGCAGCATTTTTTCATAATTTCCATTGGAACCTCACATGCATCGCGAAGGCAAATTGCCATAACCTTTTCTTTTTCTGCCTTTTCTTCCTCTGAATCCTTTGGCATGCCGTATGCCTTGGACAGGGGTTCGAAAACCTCGGCATCCCGTTCAACCAATGCAAGTAAATCCTCCTGCAAGGTCTTGGCGTGAGCCATTAGTCTCATTACATCCTCTTCCACTGCGGCATACCTTGGCTTACCCACTGTAAGTGAGCCCACCATATTGCCAAGGGCTGTTCCCAGTGCTCCTACAAGGGCGGATGCTCCGCCACCACCGGGTACGGCACTCTTGGAGGCAAGAATCTCTGCAAATTCTTTGCAGCTTTTATCTGTAAATGCCATATTGCACCTCTATTTCCTTTGCATTAAGGGAAGTTCCGAATGCTGCAATGCACCCAGAGCTTCCCTTAAGTTAAATATTACTTAGTTTAGAATAATCCTGTGATTACTCCCTTATCGTCTACATCAATCTTCTCAGCTGATGGAGTCTTAGGAAGTCCAGGCATAGTCATAATGTCACCTGTCTTGGCAACAATAAATCCTGCTCCGGCTGATACCTTGAACTCTCTTACACTGATTTCGAAGTCTCTTGGTGCTCCCAAAAGCTTAGCATTGTCTGAGAAACTGAATTGTGTCTTAGCCATGCAAATTGGAAGATCGCCGTATCCGAATTTTTCTAATCTTTGCATTTCCTTCTTAGCGGTTGGAAGGATTTCTACTGCATCTGCTCTGTAAATCTTCTTGGCAATTGCATTAACCTTCTCGGAAATGCTTGCTTCAAGTGGATATACGAACTTGAAGTCATTTGGCTGTTCGCATAGTCTCAAAACTTCTTCAGCAAGGGCAAGTCCGCCTTCGCCACCCTTTTCCCATACTTCACTTAGGGCAACATTTACGCCAAGCTCGTTACATTTCTTTTCTACAAGAGCAAGCTCTGCAGCTGTATCTGTTGGGAATTTGTTGATTGCAACTACTGCAGGTAGTCCGTAGTTCTTGGTAACGTTTTCAACGTGCTGTAATAGATTAGGTAATCCTTTTTCAAGAGCTTCTAAGTTCTCCTCTCCAAGGGCAGCTTTGTCAACTCCACCATGATACTTAAGAGCTCTTACTGTTGCTACAACTACTACTGCTGATGGGTGCAGGCCTGCCTTACGACATTTGATGTCAACAAACTTTTCTGCTCCAAGGTCAGCAGCGAATCCTGCTTCTGTTACTGCATAATCACCAAGTTTAAGGGCCATTCTTGTTGCCATAACTGAGTTGCAGCCATGAGCGATGTTAGCGAATGGACCACCGTGAATAAATACAGGTGTATGTTCAAGGGTCTGAACTAGGTTAGGCTTGATTGCATCCTTTAGAAGTGCAACAACCGCACCCTGAACCTTAAGGTCTCCTGCTGTTACAGGCTCGTCGTCGTATGTGTATCCAACGATAATCTTAGCAACCTTAGATTTCAAATCTTCGATTCCTGAGGATAGGCAAAGGATTGCCATAAGCTCTGATGCAACAGTGATTTCGAAGCCGTCTTCTCTTGGGTTGCCGTTAGGCTTACCGCCAAGACCGTCTACGATATGTCTAAGCTGTCTGTCGTTCATGTCAACAGCTCTCTTCCAAGTAATCTTCCTTGGGTCAAGCATATGAGGATTTCCCTGCTGAATGCTGTTATCTATAATAGCTGCGATTAGGTTGTTTGCAACGCCGATTGCGTGCATATCGCCTGTGAAGTGAAGGTTGATGTCTTCCATAGGTACTACCTGTGCATATCCACCACCTGCAGCTCCTCCCTTGATACCGAATACAGGTCCAAGTGATGGCTCTCTAAGTGCAGCAAAAACATTCTTGTTCATTCTGCGAAGTGCATCAGCAAGTCCAACTGTTGTTGTTGTCTTACCTTCACCTGCAGGTGTAGGGGAAATTGCTGTAACCAAAATAAGTTTGCCGTCAGGAGCGTCTTTCTTGTCTGCTAACAAAGAATAGTCAACCTTTGCTTTGTACTTTCCGTATTGTTCAAGATAATCTTCACTGATGCCGGCTTTAGCTGCGATGTCTGTGATTTTTTCCATCTTTGTCTCTTGAGCAATCTGAATGTCTGTCTTAAATTCCATTTTTGTTTCTCCTTTTCATCATTTTTCATTTATGTTTCGTAAAAAAGTTTTTCGGTGAATTGGCGTAAGCCCGTATGCCTTGAGTCCCTCGTAATGAGCCGCCGTTCCATATCCCTTATTGCTGTCAAATGCGTAATGGGGATATTCTTCGTGGTACTTTACCATCTTGGCATCTCTAGTTACCTTGGCAACAATCGATGCCGCGGCAATGGATACGCTCTTGCTATCACCTTTGATAATCGGTGTCTGCGGGGTGCTGATTTCCTTGATACTGATAGCATCAAACAGAATATGGTCAATGTGATTACCTGTCCTTGCATCAAGCATCTCCTCTGCGGCAGAGATGGCCTCTCTCATGGCCAGCTTAGTCGCTTCGAGAATGTTTATCTCGTCAATTACAGTGTTGTCCACCTCACCGATTCCGTAGGCTACTGCCTTTTCAAGAATCTCATCATATAACTGCTCTCTCTTTTTCGCTGAAAGCTTCTTCGAATCGTCCACACCAAGGACGTCGAAGTCTTCCGGCAAGATTACAGCCGCTGCTACAACCGGTCCCGCTAAAGGTCCCCTACCGACCTCGTCAACTCCGGCAATGTAGCTTAGACCCCTTGAGTAAAGTTCATACTCAAAGGTCTTCATTTGTTCTAACTTTTCTCGTAGCTTTACGTTCAAAAGTATTTCTCTCTCCGCCTTTTTCATAAAGCCCTCCTACTCTTACAGCTTCTCCAGTGTCACCTTACCGATTGCCCCGCTTCTAAACTCGTCTAGGACAGTTCTTCCGCATCTTTCGTAGTCAATCTTCTTCCCCGGCAAAATGAATCCTCGCTTAAGTGCGATAGCTTCCATTGTTTCGAGTGGTTCTTCCGATACTTGGTCTATTTTGTATCTCTCCAGTAGCAATTCAGGGTACTCCTTTTGCAATACCTTAATCAGTTCCAGTGCAAGTGATGCAACATCAAGAATTTCATCCTTGATGGAACCACAAAAGGCTAGATTAAGACCTGCTTTGGGGTCCTCAAATTTGGGCCACAGTATGCCTGGTGTGTCAAGAAGCTGCATGTTGTTCTTAAGAGTCAGCCATTGCTTGCCCTTAGTAACTCCCGGTCTGTCACCGGTTTTGGCACTTCTCTTGCCAGTCATTCTGTTTATAAGTGAAGACTTCCCTACATTGGGAACTCCTACTATCATCATTCTCAGAGGCTTGTTAAGAATCTTGTCCTTATTCTTCTCCTCCTGCATCTTGCTTAAGATCTTGTAAAGCTGATTGGTGCCCGAACCGCTCATGCAGTTCATGGCGAGAACCATGCTTCCCTTTTCCTTGAAGTAATCTGCCCACCTCTGGTTTTCTGTATGGTCGGAAATGTCGCTCTTATTAAGAATAATAATCCTGGTCTTGTCCTTGATGATATCGTCAATAATTGGATTTCTGCTACTAAGTGGTATTCGTGCATCGATTACTTCGATTACAAGGTCCACCATCTTGAGATTCTCCTGAATTAACTCACGGGTCTTTTTCATATGCCCCGGATACCAGTTAATGTTTTCTATCATATCTAAAGCCATCTCCTTTCCTTGCTTGTCTTTTTTCGCATTTCCAACAAAAAGGGGAACCAAAAAATCGGTTCCCCTACAATGCTATGTTTTCTTTTCCTACTTTGCGGTTTTGATCTTAGCTGCCTTACCTGTTCTGCCACGCATATAGTGTAGTCTAGCCCTTCTTACAGCACCCTTCTTAGTAACCTCGATTTTCTCGATTCTAGGTGAATGAAGTGGGAATGTCTTTTCAACACCTACACCTGAAGCTATTCTTCTAACTGTAAATGTTTCGCTTACTCCACCATTGCTCTTCTTAAGAACAAATCCTTCAAAGATTTGGATTCTCTCCCTTGATCCTTCTTTGATTTTAATGTGAACCTTAACGGTGTCTCCCACATTAAATGCAGGGATGTCACTCTTAACATATTCCTGTGCAATTGAGTCTAATACGTTCATTGTTTATCCTCCTTCCCTCCAAGACGTTCTTGATACCTTCTGTACTCAGAGGACCGCCCGTAATAACATTCTAATTATAGCATCAAACCCCTGCCGTTGCAAGGACTTTTTGCTCTTTGAAAGTAATTTTTTTATATTATGCCCTTGGATGGGTTTTGTCATAAACATCCTTAATTCTGTTTTTTGTCACAGAAAGATAAATTTGCGTCGCCGCAATGTCCTCATGACCCAGCAGCTCCTGTAGGGATTTGAGGTCCGCTCCGTTTTGGATCATATGTACTGCGAAGGAGTTTCTCAAAATATGAGGCGTAATCTTGTGTTCCATCCCCGACTTAACGCCATACTCCTTCATTATTTTCCAAAGGCCCTGCCTCGTAAAGGGCTTGCCCATGTAATTTACAAAAAAAGTTTTGTCAGGATTGTCCACTTCCTCACCTCGCATGAGAAAATTCCTGCTTTCATCTATGTAGCTCTGCAATGCATCCTTGGCCATGTTTCCCATAGGCACAATTCTAGCTCTGCCATGACTGCCGCTGCAGGTAACAAACCCCATGTGAAGATTCATGTCCGATAGCTTCAGCTCAATAACCTCGCTCACCTTAATTCCCGTGGCGTACATAAGCTCCAAAATCGCCCTGTCCCTAATGCCCTTAACCGAATTATCCGGCTGGTCAAGAAGCAGCTCAACCTCCTGTATAGTAAGGAATTCCAAGTCCTTGCGGTCAATCTTCGGAGACTTGATATCCTCCGTCGGGTTAACACTCATCCTTCCCATGCGCTGCATATAATTATAAAAGGACCGAATCGATGCCAGCTTCCTGTTGACAGTTCCCTTAGACTTGCCGTCATTTTTTAGCTGAATCAAATAAGAGACCACCTCAGCATTAGTCACCTCACGAGGCGAAAAAATCCCTCTGCCATTGGCAAATCTCTCAAAGGCACAAATGTCCCTCTTATAGGCAAGAACCGTGTTGTCCGCTGTTTTCTTTTCATTTTTTAGATAATCCAAAAATTCATTAATAACTGACATTGTCTTTCTCCATTCAAAACGTAAATCAAGTATATCTTAGAAAAAAGAGAATTGCAATATATACATGTACTATTTTCTTCAAAATAGCATATGATTTTGGTATGAGTAGGAGAAAAAAATGAGTAAAAAGCTGTTCATTGCAATTTTATTTTTGTTCGCCATTGGCCTTTGCCTTGGCACCTTTATTGAGGCCTTCCTTGCACCCGGCGACAAGACCTCACTTTTTTCTGCCATCAATTCCCTCTTTGGGGATTCAGATTCAGGCCAGTCTCTGGGGTCAGGTTCAGGCCAGTCTACGCAGGCTCTCTTAGGAAACGGGGCTTTGACAGGCGAGAATACGCCCCGGTGGTTTGGGGGTGTGCTGTGGTCTTACGTCAGAGCAGATTTGGTGTGCGTACTTTTGATAATGCTAAGTCCACTGCTAATCATTACTATCCCCATTTCCCCGCTTGTTATGCTGTTCAAGGCTGTCTCCATGGGGTTTTCGGCCGCACTGCTAATCGAAAGCTTCGGAGCAGCAGGCCTTGTTCACATCCTTACAACCCTACTGCCCCAATGCCTGCTGGAGATTCCCATATACACATATTTGGTATGTGCATCTCTTTTCTTCGCATGGGAGTATGTCCCTACAGTTTTTGGTTTTATTCGAAGCCACCGCCTGATAGATATATCAGCAGAAATATCAAAAAGAAACCTGCTTCGCAAAGCAGGCTACTATTTGTTAGTCTTTGGTGTTGGTTTAGTTCTTCTAACCCTATCTAATATTATAGAGGTTGCACTCCTTCTTGCAGTCTCTTAACCATAAGAATAGCTACTGCAGATTTGGCATCCTGGATTTTGCCTGACATGACCATGTCAACAAGCTGGTCAAGATCATATGCCTTGATATCAAGTGCCTCATTGTCGTCAAAATCCGTTTCTCCCGGAGTTAATCCCGTGCATAGATAAAGATACAGTGCTTCCTCAGAATATCCCACAGATGGGTAAATTCTTGTTAGAAACTCAACATTATCTGCAGTGTATCCAGTCTCCTCCTTAAGCTCCCTCTTAGCCGTCTCAAGGGGTTCCTCTCCCGGGTCAATCTTCCCCGCAGGAACCTCAAGGACAACCCTCTCAAGCGGCTTGCGGAACTGCTCCACCATAATCATCTTGCCATCCTCTGTTACAGCAGCAAGCACTGCACCACCGTTATGCTCGATTACCTCTCGTACTGATGTCCCGTTGATTACCGTAACCTTATCCTTGCGGAGATTCAGTATGTGTCCCTCGTATATCATTTCACTTGATATTGTTTTTTCTTCAAAAGTCATCTTTTCACTCTCCCGACATTTCCTTTGATCTATCTACTGCTGCCTGAATTATACCATTTTGTTAATGCGAAATAAAGACATAAAGAAAGAGAAGCTCACGTGCATATGCACCCGCAAGCTTCCCGGTTTCAATAAGTACACTTATCTAGGTTCGATGATAAGCTTTATAGCCGTTCTTTCTTCACCGTCAATCAAAATATCTGTAAAAGCCGGAATGCACACCAGGTCTATTCCACTTGGTGCAACAAAGCCCCTGGCAATCGCCACAGCCTTTATAGCTTGATTCAATGCTCCGGCCCCGATGGCCTGAATTTCCGCGCCTCCCTTCTCACGTAAAACACCTGCTAGCGCTCCTGCTACCGAATTCGGATTTGATTTCGCTGATACTTTTAAAACTTCCATTGATAATTCCTCCCTAAAATTTTTCCCTTTTGAAAGCATTATAATAGTGTTTTGGCACAAAAAGTGATAGATTCGAACTACAAAATAGATTTTTTTTCAGTTTTTTAACAGTAATACTTGCATTTTTCGACCTTTTTAGGTATAATCTCATTGTGGTTATCCCCCTGATAACCTCATTAATCTCTAATCCCAATACCCCTTTTGAACAAAATGCCCTGCTCCCCTGCAGGGTATTTTGTTTTTTGGAAAAGTCTTAACGTTTCCTCCGCAAGGAAACTGTGGTATAATAAAGTATTAAATTCAGAAAGGACCTCACCTCATGTACCGTCACGAAGAAACACTGACAATGCCCATATATACATCTGCTGCCTGGCGTTTCTATACCGACGGTATGACCATCGGTTTTCTGGACCTGGAAA
>DATESI010000041.1:0-4018 GCA_035270905.1 Anaerovoracaceae bacterium | reverse complement strand
CTGCAACGCCTAGGTCGCTGGCTGCATTTGGATTGGATTTGCCTATCATAGTCTCGGCAAGCTTTAGACCTTCATAGCCAAGCTGCATAGTTCTAAAAGGTACTTCTGTTGCTACAAGTGTGCCATCTGCTATGGCCTTTCTTCTTGCTGCTTTATCTTCTTCTGTTTCCTTCGGCATCTTGAATGCATCAGCAATTAGATTGAATGCATCTGTGTCCTTGTCGATTGCAGCTACAAGCTCTTCGTAAAGTGGCATGCCCTTAGCCTTAGCATTCTTGCAAACTTCTTCAAAGTCAGCATACTTTTCTTTGCCCATTGTAAGGTCTGCAACCATCATGAAAAGGCCAACGCCTTCTGCTGCTGCAAGTGCACTTACTGAACCGCCGCCAGGTGCTGGTGCATCTGATTTTAGTACGTCTAAATATGTTTTTACTTCCATGTCGATTAATTTCATTATACTAACTGTCCTTTCTTAACTACCTGTAATGCTAGGTTGGAGCAGAATCTGTAGCAAAGCATTTCGAAGTTCTCTGCGTTCCAGATTACCAGGTCGCCCTGTTTGCCAACTTCCAATGTACCCACCTTGTCGCCACGGTTGATGGCACATGCAGGGTTAATTGTTACTGCTGTCAAAACCTCCTCAGGAAGCATCTTGTACTTGAGGCATCCTAGGTTCATTACAAACTGCAAATTTAACGATGGGCATGAGCCCGGGTTGAAGTCGGATGCGATAGCAACTGGAATGCCAAGCTCTATCATTCTTCTTACTGGAGCAAAGGTTGCTCCTAGGTAAAATGATGTTGCTGGCAAGCACATTGCCGTTGTGCCACCCTTGGCCATAGATGCAAGGCCTTCTTCGTTGATGTTAATCAAGTGCTCTGCACTCTTAGCTCCCATCTCTCCAGCAAGTACCGAACCGCCAATTGCTTCGATTTCGTCTGCATGAATCTTAAGATCGAAACCGTTCTTCCTAGCACACTCCAGATACTTCTTGCTTTGAGCATAATCAAATACTGAATCCTCAGTAAATACATCACAAAATTCAGCTAGCTCGTGTTCCTTAACATAAGGAATTAGCTCGTTACAAAGCATGTCGATATACTCGTCTGCTCTGCCTTTATATTCATCAGGAATAGCATGGGCACCCATAAATGTGGAAACTAGGTCCATAGGGTGTTCCTCGTTTAGCTTTTTCATAACCTCAAGCATTTTGATTTCAGTATCAAAGTCAAGACCGTAGCCGCTCTTGCCCTCTGCTGTTGTTACGCCAAGGCTCATCATCTCGTCTAAGAATTCTCCTGTCTTGTCGTAAAGCTCCTCAAAGGATGCTTCCCTTGTCTTTCTTACTGTGTCAAGAATTCCGCCGCCTGCTCTTAGGATGTCAAGATAGGTTGCACCCTTTAGCTTAAGTGGAATTTCATTTTGTCTGTAGCCGCCGAATACCATGTGGGTATGACCCTCTACAAGACCCGGGGTAACTAGATTACCCTCTGCATCCAAAACTGTGTCTGCATTATCAGCACCCTTTGGCAGCTTGCCACCATCGGTGATTTCCTTGATAATGCCATCTTCAATTAGAATTGCAGCATTGGTTAGTTTTAGGTTTTCGCCCTGCTGAGCTCCTCGGTGGCTAAAGCTACCTACTGGTGTCTGCAGAACTCCTATATTTTTGATTAATAATGTTGCCATTTCAATCTCCTATTTCATAAGTCTAATAATAAACAGTCTATGAATTATCCTATTGGATTTTATAAGGGTAGGTTGCCACCTACTAGGGCAGCAACCTACTATTAATTGTTTGTGTTGTTTCTTTGGTTTATTTTACAAATTTGTCAACAGTCTTATCAACTAAGTCGTCACTTGCGATGAACGGAATAGTGATGTGACCCTTGCCACTGTAATTGCTGTTGTAAGCTACTGATGTTTCAACTGCGTGATCGTTTCTTGCCCAGTTTCTTCTTGCAACGCCACCCATTACATCCCACATCATTGCGGAATTAAGGATAGTGTCAACTCTTTCGCTACCGTCAAGAAGTAATCCGAATCCACCGTTGATAGCCTTACCAATTCCAACGCCGCCGCCATTATGAAGTGCGCATAAGGACATTCCTCTTGCTGCATTTCCTGCGAAGCACTGAACAGCCATGTCTGCCATTACATTGGAACCATCCTTGATGTTGGATGTTTCTCTGAATGGTGAGTCTGTACCTGATACGTCGTGGTGGTCTCTACCCATCATAACAGGACCAATCTTGCCTTCTCTAACAAGCTTGTTGAATGCAAGACCGATGTCTCTTCTGCCTTCAGCATCCTGATAAAGAATTCTTGCCTGTGTACCAACAACTAGCTTATTCTTCTTAGCGTCTCTAATCCAAACCCAGTTGTCTCTGTCTTGAGCTCTTCTGTTAGGATCGATAACGTCCATAGCTGCCTGGTCAGTAGCATCAAGATCTTCTGGTTTACCGGATAAGCAAACCCATCTAAATGGACCATAGCCATAGTCGAACAGTACAGGACCCATAATGTCTTCAACATATGAAGGCCAGATGAATCCATCTTTGTCGTCGTAGCCGTTCTTGGATATTTCTTTGATGCCTGCATCATACATAGCCTTCATGAATGAGTTACCATAATCGAAGAAGTATGTACCTGCTGCTGTTAATTTTTTAATTGCTTCGTAATGTCTTCTAAGTGATGCATCAACCATTTCGCAGAACATATCTCTGTCCTTATGAAGCATTTCTGTTCTCTTAGCAAATGTTAAGCCAACTGGGCAGTAACCGCCGTTGTAAACATTGTGACATGAAGTCTGGTCTGATAATAGGTCGATGTGGAAGTTCTTTTCTGCAGCTGCTTCAAGTAGGTCAACGATGTTGCCCCAGTAAGCAATTGAGATTGATTCCTTCTTGTCTACCTTTTCTTGTGCAAGTTTGAATACGTCGTCTAGGTTATCAAGAACTGCGTCAACCCAACCTTGGTCGTGTCTTGTTTCGATTCTTGACCTGTCAACCTCTGCGAAGATACCAACAGCGTTTGCAATGTTAGCAGCCTTAGGCTGAGCTCCACTCATTCCGCCAAGACCTGAGGATACGAATGTATGTCCTGCTAAGTCGCCCTGTTCGGAAACGCCTAGATATTTTCTACCTGCGTTAAGAATTGTATTGAATGTTCCGTGAACGATTCCCTGAGGTCCGATGTACATCCAACCACCTGCAGTCATCTGTCCGTAGTTAGCAACACCCATTTCCTCTGCAACTTCCCAATCTTCAAGGTTGTCATATTCACCAATCATAATTGAGTTAGTGATGATTACTCTTGGAGCTGTTGGCTTGGAAGGGAATAAGCCAAGAGGGTGACCTGATTCAACAACCAGTGTCTGCTCTTCTGTTAACTCTTCCAAATATTTTTTGATTAGTCTGTACTGTAACCAGTTCTGGCATACCTGACCTGTTTCACCGTATGTAACTAATTCGTATGGATATAATGCTACGTCGAAGTCAAGATTGTTCTCAATCATAACCTGGAAAGCCTTACCTGCTAAGCATTTGCCCTTGTATTCACTGATTGGTTTGCCGTGCATTCTGCCTTCAGGTCTATATCTGTAAGCATAAATTCTGCCACGAGTAGTTAACTCTTCCATGAACTCTGGTGCAAGCTTTTCGTGTAGTTCTTCTGGTACATAACGTAATGCGTTCTTAAGTGCAATCTTTGTCTGTGCCTTAGTTAGTCTGAATCCTCTATCTGGTGCTCTTCTGATTCCTTCTTGGAACTTAGGGTATTCAGGATACTCGTTTCCAAGCTGAATTGTCATAGCGCCTTGGATTGTCTTATTATCTAACATAATAATCCTCCTATCTTTTTTTCATTGAAGTTTGTATTAATTGTCTTTAGTGTCTGAATTATTTTAGTTTAACAACCTTTTCTACTGCTTCTAGCAAGCTGTTGTCCTGAATCATTTCGTCGAATTTAACTAATTCGTCATGCATGATTACATCCTGGTCAACTGGAGCTGATTTGC
>DATESI010000040.1:0-5892 GCA_035270905.1 Anaerovoracaceae bacterium | reverse complement strand
GGTCGATTTCTACGCTCATATCTGTTTCTATCTCCGGCATTACCTCAAGGGATGCGAAGGATGTTTGGCGTTTGCCTGCTGCATTGAATGGTGAAATTCGAACAAGTCGGTGAACCCCTGCTTCATTCTTGAGATATCCATAGGCGTTGAGACCTTCGACTATTAGGGTTGCACTCTTGATTCCTGCCTCGGTGTCGTCCTGATAGTCTATTATAGTTGTCTTGTAGCCCTTCTTCTCGCACCATCTGGTGTACATTCTAAGAAGCATCTGGGCCCAGTCCATGGCATCTACGCCACCTGTTCCTGCGTGAACAGAAATGATAGCATTATTGTGGTCATACTTACCGTCTAGCAATGTTGCCAGCTTAAGCTCCTCAATTTTTTGTTTCAAGACAGCAAAAGAGGAGACTATTTCATTAGCCTCAGCCTCGTCCTCAAGCTCTTCTGCCATAAGGATGAGCTCCTCCATATCCTCAAGCTCTGTCAAGAGCTTTTCGTAGGAGCCAATGCTGTTTTCAACAGTCTTCTTCTCTTTTAATACCTTTTGGGCGGCCTCCGGGTCATCCCAGAAGCCGTCCTTTTCAGTCTTTTTATTTAATTCTTCCAAATTCGTCTTTAACCCAGCCAGGTCAAAGGGAATCACCAACCTCTTTCAATTTAGCTATTTCTAAAGGTAGGTCAATTTTGATTTGTTCTAGTTGTAGCACGTGTATTCCTCCCACACTTTCATCCGGATTATTATCACCGGATTACATGTTTATATCTATAACTGCAGGCTCTACTGCTCTGCCGCCTGATCCTTGTTCATACAGCAATTCTTGTATTTTTTGCCGCTCCCGCAAGGACATGGGTCGTTTCTGCCAACCTTAGGTGCCTCTCTTCTTACTGGCTCCTTTTTCTTTTCTCTTTCTGGAATCTGTGTCTGACCTGGCATCTGTCCTGCTTGCGGTCCTTCATCAACGTACTCGGACTTCTGAGCTTCACCTTTACCCATAACTTCTTTTCTCTCTGTTGAAGTGTTGACAGTTACGTTGAAGCAGAATCTTACGGTGTCCTCTCTGATTCCTTGAATCATCTGCTCGAACATGTCGAAGCCTTCCTGTGCATAGGCTGCTGCTGGATCCTGCTGTCCCAGTGCACGCAGACCGATACCTGACTTGAGCTGGTCCATTGCATCAATGTGATCCATCCAAAGGTTATCAACTACACGAAGTAATATCATTCTTTCGATTTCTCTCATTGGCTCTGCGCCAACCTCGGCTTCCTTCTCATCATAAAGCTTGTCAAAGGTGTCGTACAAGTCCTGTTTAACTGATTCCTCTGTGGCATCATCAAGATTACGCTTGTTAAGAACTGTCTTAAGGTTAAACTTGTTGGTTATCTTCTTAAGGTTTCTATTGAGCGTTTCCAAATCCCACTCTTCAGGATATTTGGATGCGAACAAAATCGGTTCCGAAATTTCGTCGATATATTCGTGGGTCATGTTTCTGATATAGTCACGAAGGTCTTCTCCGAACAATACCTTGCGACGCTCGTCATAGATAATTTCTCTCTGTTTATTCATGACATTATCGTACTGCAATACGTATTTTCTGATTCCGAAGTTCTTACCCTCGACCTTCTTCTGTGCACCCTCGATGGACCTTGACAAAACGCCTGCCTCGATGGCCTCGTCCTCTTCAAGTCCCATTCTGGTTACTATGCTCTGCATTCTTTCTCCGCCGAAGAGCCTCATCAGCTCGTCTTCTAAGGAAATGTAGAATTGTGTCTGGCCCGGGTCTCCCTGACGTCCAGAACGGCCTCTAAGCTGGTTATCTATACGTCTTGACTCATGTCTTTCTGTACCTAGTATGCAAAGTCCGCCAAGCTCAACTACCTTTTCCTGCTCTGGCTTTCTTTCTACCTTGAACTTATCGTGCAGCTTGTTAAATTCTTCTCTTGCTGCGTTCATTTCTGGGTCCTCAGATTTGACGAAACTTGTTGCAAATGAAATCTGTTCGTCAGTGTAGCCCAGCTTCTTCATCTCTCGCTTAGCCTCAAACTCAGGATTACCACCAAGGATAATATCGGTACCTCTGCCGGCCATGTTAGTTGCAATGGTTACGGCTCCTAGTCTACCTGCTTCAGCAACGATTTCGGCTTCCTTGTCATGCTGCTTGGCATTTAGTACGTTATGCTTGATGCCTCTCTTCTTGAGCAATTCACTGAGCAGCTCTGACTTTTCGATTGAAATTGTACCAACCAGCACTGGCTGACCTGTCTCATGTGCCTGGGCAACCTTGTTGGCGATAGCCTTGAACTTACCATGTTCCTTCTGGTAAACGGAATCCTGAAGGTCCTCTCTGGCGATTGGTTTATTGGTAGGGATAACTACAACGTCCATGTTATAGATATCTCTGAATTCTTCTTCCTCTGTCTTGGCTGTACCTGTCATACCTGCAAGCTTCTGGTACATTCTGAAGTAGTTCTGCAGTGTAATGGTAGCAAGGGTCTTAGACTCTGAACGAACCAAAACTCTTTCTTTGGCTTCGATTGCCTGATGCAAACCGTTGCTGTATCTTCTACCGAACATTAGACGGCCTGTGAATTCATCGACGATGATGATTTCTCCGTCCTTGACGATATAGTCAACATCTCGCTTCATCAAATTTCTTGCCTTGAGGGCCTGCAAAACGTGATGGTTGATTTCCATATTCTCTGGATCACCGAAGTTCTCCACCTTGAAGAAAGCCTCGGCCTTGGCAATACCCTCATCTGTAAGGGATGCCTGCTGGTCCTTTTCCTCTACTGTGAAGTCCTTTTCGTTTGTCAATGTTGTTACGAATCTATCGGCAGTTTGATAAAGGTCTGTGGACTTACTTCCCTGACCGGAAATGATTAACGGTGTTCTAGCCTCATCCACCAGGATGGAATCGACTTCGTCTATGATGGCATAATTAAGGTCACGCTGCGTCAGCTCTTCCTTGTATATTACCATGTTGTCTCTTAGGTAGTCGAAACCAAATTCGTTATTGGTTCCGTAAGTAATGTCTGCCTGATATGCAGCCTTCCTTACCTCGTTGGTGATGCCGTGAATAACGCATCCAACTGTCAGGCCTAGGAATGTATATAGCTTACCCATCCACTCAGCGTCACGCTTAGCTAGGTAGTCGTTGACTGTGATTACATGAACGCCCTTGCCATCAAGTGCGTTTAGATATGCGGCTAGGGTTGCAACCAAGGTCTTACCTTCACCTGTCTTCATCTCGGCTATTCTGCCCTGGTGTAATACTACACCACCTATTAGCTGGACTCTGAAGTGCTTCATTCCAAGACTTCTCCATGCTGCCTCACGACAAACGGCGAAGGCCTCCGGAAGCAAATCATCCAGTGTTTCTCCTTGTTCTAATCTTGCCCTAAATTCTGGTGTTTTAGCCTTTAGCTCATCATCCGTAAGAGCCTGCATCGCCTCGTCGTAGCTCTCTACCTTGTCTACGATTGAGGAGATTTTTTTGACCTCTTTCTCATTCAAATCACCAAAGATTTTTTCCATTAGTCCCATAATTTATATAGTCCCCTTTCTATTCATCGTCCTCAGGGTCCATATATACCCTTAGGTTGATTTCGATTGCTTTTCGTTCGTCGGCCTTGGTAACCTTGGCCTCGAAGTTTTTATTTCCTGCTTTGTATATGAAGGAGTCGCCCTTCTCAGGCAGCTTGTCGATTTGCAATACTACCCAGCCATTAACGGTAGTAGCGTCAACTTCCTCCTCCTCATCAAAGTAATCAAACATTTTTTCTAGGTTGATTCCTGCCATTACGCGATAGCTCCCGTCCTGAAGCAGTGTAATATCCTGAGATTCCACTTCATCGTGCTCGTCATAAATGTCTCCAACCAGCTCTTCTATTATATCCTCCATTGTAACAAGCCCTGCAGTGCCGCCATACTCATCTACTATTATAGCGATATGGGTCTTGTTCTGCTGCAATCTCTTGAGCAGGTGTGCAATCTTCATTGAACCTGCAACATAGACTACCGGCTTAACAAAGTCGGAAATATTCTTTTCTGTTCCTGCAATATAGTTGTGGAAGTCCTTTTGGTTAAGTATTCCTAGAACCTTATCCAGGTCCCCCTCGTAAACAGGCACTCTTGAATATCCTGTCTCTAGGAAAAGCTTCGCCGCTTCCTCCTTGCCCGTTGTAATGTCTAGTGCCGCAATGTCTACTCTAGGCGTAAGTACGTCCCACGCCTCAAGGTCGTTAAACTCTATGGCGTTTTGGATAAGCTCACTTCTAGTAGCATCAATGCTTCCTTCTGTCTCTGCTTCCTCTATTATTGTAAGAAGCTCGTCGTCGGTAATCGTTCTGTCGTCGCTTACACGGAACATCTTAGCCAGAAGCTTTTTCCACAATGAAAATATCCAGTTAATCGGTGTAAGTATAACGATAAAGAATTTGATAATCGGTGCCGCAAGCATTGAGAACTTCTCAGGGCTCTCCTTGGCTATACTCTTAGGTGATATTTCACCGAAAACAAGCACCACAATCGTAATTACTATTGTGGATATGGTTGCACCTATGTCTCCATAAAGACTCACAAAGAGCACTGTGGCAACTGCAGTCATTCCTATGTTAACAATATTGTTGCCGACTAATATAGTAGAAAGCAACGTGTCATAGTTCTCCGCAAGCTCCAAAACCTTCTTAGCCTTCTTGTCGCCATCGCTCGCCATGTTCTTTAGCCTAATCCTGTTGATAGATGTAAAGGCTGTCTCCGTAGCTGAGAAATATGCCGAAAAAATAATCAGCACGATTATAATCACTATTGAAGTCAGCGGACTGTTTCCATCCATTAAGAAAGATTCCCCCTTTAAATTTTAATCCTGTATAACTAACTTATATATCTTACAACACTTATGTGAAGATAATATGAGTATTATACTATATTTCCTCCTAAAAATAAAGGTATTGCAGGGTAAAATCCATTATAAGAAAGTATGAGTCTGTTCTATTCTGCACGCCTTGTCAACTAGAACTTTATTTGAGGTTGACGAATTTTGTCGAAAAGGGTATACTAAGTTTAACAAAAAAATTGCACTCCAAGACCAATTTCTTGGCGTGCCTATGTGATAAAGAATCGGAGGTGACTCTCATGTCCACCAGATTAGAACTTTTGAAGGTGCTAACAGAACACAAAAATCAATACCTCTCGGGGCAGGCTCTGGCAAGCAGCCTTGGCCTATCGCGTAATGCCATTTGGAAGGCAATCGAGCTTCTCAAGAAGCAGGGCTACCAAATTGACAGTAAGCCCAGCGTAGGATATAAGCTCCTTGGAGATGCGGACATCCTGAGCAAGGACGCCATATTGGAGAATCTCAACCGCCCTGCTCGTATTAAGATTTTTGACTCTGTCACCTCCACAAGCACTGTTGCAATGAATGAAACCCTTGGGGATGAGCCCATTGTTATTATCGCTAACAGCCAAACCGCTGGTAGAGGCCGTCTAGGAAGATCATTCTTTGCCCCTGCAGACAGCGGTCTATATATGAGCATCGTCTTCAAGCCTAGCTTCGATTTGGAGCAGGCTACCCTTGTAACCATGGCAACAGCCATCGCAGTTTGCGAAGCCATCGAAACCCTTGCTAAGGTTTCACCAAGAATCAAGTGGGTCAACGACATCTTCGTAGATGGCAAAAAGGTCTGCGGAATCCTAACAGAGGCAGCCACTAATTTTGAAAGTGGCAACATCGATAAGCTGGTAATCGGCATCGGTGTCAACTGCTACGAAACCCTTTTTCCTGCCGACCTGCTCGACATCGCGGCACCCCTTGCAGTGGAGCGAACCGCCTTTGCTCGTAATGACCTTGCGGCGGCAATCCTGCAAAACCTATTCCAGCGGCTTGACCACCTAGG
>DATESI010000039.1:0-4181 GCA_035270905.1 Anaerovoracaceae bacterium | reverse complement strand
CCTTGATAGCATGGATGAAGAAACCGTAAAGAGTCTATTGCCATACTCACAATCGATACCAGATAGCATTAGAGTTACTGAATGATAGCTAATAGTGTTAGCGGTCACTTATTTTAATTGCTCAACTTCATCTTCTGTAAGGCCGATGATTTCGCTGATTTCTTTGACATCATAACCTTTTCGTAGCATAGTAAGAGCAGCTTCTTTCTTGGCTTTTTGCTCACCCACAGTAAGTCCTTCAAGCTTGCCTTCAGTAAGTCCTTCAAGCTTGCCTTTTTCGTATCCACCTTCTTCAGATATTTTGATGACTTCTTCTTCGGTTAGTTCTTTGAATAACATTCCAATCACCTCACTCCCATACTTCTTAAGGAAGTCGGCAAGGATATTCTCAGCAATACACTTATTCAGGATTTCTCGCATCACTTCGTTGGTTAGAGGACCTTTGTCATAATACTCTCTCATGATGCTCACGAACCTGCTGTACTCATAAAGAGTTCTGCTTTTCTTTAATATCTCGCCATTAACTTCGCTATTAATATTATATACTTTAACAACAAGTTGTAAAGAGATTTCGTCATTTTCATCGCCCTTGAAGGCATCCGAAAGTTTGAACTCTGAGTATGCAGGCATATGGGTTTTGCCGTTGTAAAAAACAATAAACTGAGGTCTTGGGATTTTGTACAGAGCCTCCTTGTATAACTCACTTGAGTCAATCATTCTCTGGAGAATGGTTGATATGTAGAACAAGTCCCTGAGGGGCATGTTGTTATTGACAGATGACTGATGCTCCATGATAACAATGAACTTGTCGTTAAGGGTAAAGGCAATGTCGTTCTTGAGAGTCATGAAGATTACATCTTCGATTGTCTCAAAGTCAAGTGGTGTATCCATGGTGTAGTCGGTGTCATAGATAGCATTGTAAAGTTCTATGAGCTTTTCCTTGTCGTTGAAAAGCAGTCTAAACACGCTGTCCTTGTAGGTTCTGAGAACCTGTGAGCTTTGGTTGTTCTTGCTGTTTGAACTGGTTGTGTTACTGTTTTTTGTCATAGTTTAATCTCCAATCTTTTTAATTTCTTGAATAAATAGTGAACTAGCAATGCGGCATATGTCCCCTGAGCCGCTGTTCGATAATGCCACGTATGACATAATATGTCAGCAAAGACATGATACCATGAGTGGGATATAATGTCAACCCATATTAATACATTTGCATTCGAAGGCACAAAAAAAGGGCGATTGCTCGCCCTTGGGAGTTACATGGATTACTGACAGGGGAATAGGTCTCAGGTGCCGGCATGTTTTTTTCGTGCATTAGGCATGTTTTTTCGTGCATTTTGCAGAATTATATGGTAAATTGTATATGTAGCGTCGGGAGGCACGGCAAGTGCAACAGGTCGACTGGTAATCAAGGCGCTATATGTGTAGTGATAAGTTATTGTAAAAGTTTAATATGGGTTTAAACGAGGTTAGGGTTGCATATATTGCAGACTTGATTTTTAATGAACTGAGTGAAGAAGAGCAGAGGAGAATCAATTACAAGGATTTGATGCTGTTATCACTGTTTCACGATATCGGGGCGTACAAGACTGAGGAAATCGACAAGATGGTGGAGTTCGAAAGTGCTGATGTTGACAATCACTCAATATTTGGATATTTGTTCCTCAAATATTTCACACCTCTGAAGCACAAGGCGAAGGTGCTGAGATACCATCATACGCCTGTTGATGAGTACGACGAAGAGTACGAATACAAGCATTACTCTGCATTGATACATCTGGCAGACAGAATTGATGTGCTTTATGTTACAGGCTATCTGGAGGATACTTTCCTCGAAAAGATTAACACATCACACTTTGACAGCACTCAGGTGGAGGCACTAAAAAAAGTTTTGGACAAGGGCAACCTTTCACAAAACCTAGACCTTGGTGTCTACAACAGCAAGATTTACGAGACTGTAATAAGGCTGAGCATAACACCGGGCGAGATGGAAGACTATTTGAAAATGCTAATACATAGTATAGATTTTAAGAGTGCAGTTACCATGGTGCACTCCGTTGATGTGACAGTGGTAAGCTGTTTCCTTGCGGAGAAAATGGGATTTTCGCCTAAGGAACTGGAAAAGGTTTACGTTGGCTCTATGGTGCACGATATTGGGAAGATTAAGGTTCCCGTAGAGATACTTGAGTATCCGGGCAAGCTGACTCCTGAGCAATGGGAAAAGATGAAGATGCGTGTTGTCTACACGGACCAGATTGTTGGCAATCTTTTGCCGCAGGATGTGAGGCGCATTGCCTCAAGACATCACGAAAAGCTTAACGGTAAGGGATACCCTGACGGACTGTCAGCCAAGGTTCTTACAACTGCCGAGAGAATTGTTGCGGTTGCAGATATTATCAGTGCACTTCTTGGGAAGAGAAGCTACAAGGAAGGGTACGACATGAATAAGGCTGTGTAAATATTAAAGGATATGTCATCCGATGGCTCCCTTGACCTTGACATCGTGCAGGTTGTTATAGACAATGCAGATGAACTTGCGGAGACAGTCAAAGAGGTCAACCAGCCAATTATCGACGCTTTTAATAATATGAAAGAAGAATACGAGCAAATATCCGGACAGAAATTGGATTAATACAGACAGAAACAAGACGACTAGAGGAAATTGGGACATGGAGACTTTGAACAAAAAATATTTTTATAGGAAGATGCTACTTATCGGGATTCCCGTCGTAGCACAAAATCTAATCAGCATGGGACTGAATTTAATTGATACTCTGATGATAGGCAAGCTGGGTGAGGAACAGGTTGCGGCTGTAGGTGCGGCTAATCAGGTGTACTTTTTATTCACTGTCATGCTTTTTGGTCTTTATAGTGGAGCGGCAATTTTTACAGCTCAATATTGGGGTGCCAAGGATATTAAGAGCATAAGAAAGATTTTGGGGATTGACTACAGTGTAGGGTTTGCCTTCGCGACAGTAGTATCTGTTGCTTCCTTTATAGCAGCCCCCAGCATAATAGATATATTTTCTGATGACCCTGTGGTAATAGGATACGGCACAGACTACCTTAGAACAGTGTGCTTTTCCTATATAGTAACCAGCTTTTCATTTGCAATTTCATATAATTCCAGAGCAATCCAAAACCTGATGGTGCCGACTATAATTAACGCATCAGCACTTTGCATCAACGCGGTTCTCAACTATATTTTGATATTCGGCAAGCTGGGATTTGAATCTATGGGTGTCGAGGGTGCTGCAATTGCAACCTTTATAGCCCGAATATTTGAAATGATTGCACTTCTTACATATGTATATACACACAAGGATCATCCCTTCAATGCAAGACCCAAGGAGCTTCTTAGCTTCGGTAAGGCAATGTTCGTCAAGGTCATGGGTACCGCAATTACAGTGGTAGCAACAGAGGGAAGCTGGGCACTTTCAGTTTCACTAATCTTTGCAGCCTATGGAATGCTAGGCACCGCAGCTCTTGCCGTAGCACAGGTGGCAAACGTGTTCAACGAACTGATGCAGTCCGTATTCTTTGGTGTAGGCAACGCCACCGCCATGATAATCGGCGAGACCCTTGGTCAAAAAGACAAAGAAAGGGCCTTTGCATACGGCCAAGAATCCCTCAAAATAGTTTACATATTAAACATAGCAATAACCCTGTTCCTCATACTGATGAGCAAGCCAATCGCAGGCTTTTATGACTTCAGACCGGAAACAACAGGACTTCTGATTATAACGATAATCACCATGGCATTTCTCACAGCACCGAAGATGATTGCCTATATCTACATCGTAGGTATCCTGCGCTCCGGCGGCGACACAGTGTTCTGCATGAAGCTGGAACTGGCGTGCAATCTCATCATCCAAGTTTCACTGGCATACATCGCGGTGCTCGTTCTCAACCTTAGCCTGCCGTGGGCAATGGTGCTGGTCGAGCTGGGAGACGTGATAAGAATAGCCTTCTGCATGCCGCGTTTCAAATCAAGGAAGTGGATAAATTTCATTACCGATTAAGGAAACGGGCCTACGGCCCGGTGGGTTTACTGCAGGGGTAATCGGCGGGCCGGTGGCCCGGCAGAGAGTGCGGTATGCTAGAGCATTTTGAGCACGGCGGCAATGCGGTCCCATGGGAAGCCTACGACGGTGTTGAAGTCGCCCTCGTAGTGGTCGATGTGC
>DATESI010000038.1:0-5257 GCA_035270905.1 Anaerovoracaceae bacterium | reverse complement strand
CCTCGTATTTTTTCATTGTCTCAAGGATTATCTCCTCGGTCTGAAAAAGGTTGTCGGCCCCGGGGATTTCGGTGATGTCGCAATCTATTATTCGGTCAAGGAAGTCTCCATAGCCCTTCTCTCGGTAAAGCCTGCTACCCTTGTGCCCGGGCATGTGAAATGACACGGGGTTACGGCTTGCGTGGTCTATCAAAAATTGTGTTACACCTTTCTTGCTGGTCATATTATCATTCTCCTCTTTTTGTGATATACTGATTGTAACATTTTATTCAGAAGTTATAAAGGGGATAAAGTCTATGGCTAAGAAAAATACAAGGAATACCAAGGGCAAGATTATTGCTGCAGCATGGAAGCTGTTTTATGATCAGGGCTATGATGATACTACTGTTGATGAAATTGTAGAGGAATCGGGCACTTCTAAGGGCTCTTTTTATCATTACTTTGATGGCAAGGATGCACTGCTCAGTTCTCTATCCTATCTCTTTGATGAGAAGTATGATGAGCTACGCCACACTCTTGACCCTAATATGGATGCAATTGATCAGCTTATGTACCTCAATGTTGAGCTTTTCCAGATGATTGAAAACAGCATATCTGTGGATTTGCTATCTCGATTGTTTTCGTCTCAGCTCATCACTCGTGGCAACCGTCACCTGCTTGATCAGGACAGAACTTATTATAAGCTTACTCGCAAAATCTTGCAGGAAGGGCAGCAAAAGGGTCAGCTTCGTGATGATGTTTCGGTCAATGCCATCGTCAAGGGCTATGCCATGATTGAACGTGGTCTCATGTATGATTGGTGTCTATGCAATGGGGACTATTCTCTGGCGCAATATTCTAAGGAAGTTTTGCCGATGTTCCTTGCTGTGTACAAAAAGTCTAAGTAACCAGAAGACCCCACCGCAGCGGCTCGCTGCGAGACATCCCTTGCAGTAAACCCACTATTTTCGCCTTAGGGGGCGTAAATGGGCGAAAATATTTTTTGTTTATTTTTTAGAACATATTTTAGTCTATACTTTGGTATGGACTATTTTTGTTGTGTTTTCAAGGTTTGTATGTTATTATTAGCACTAAAGTTTTTAATTTAGTCTAAACTATGTTCTGTGTTTCAGTCTAGTTTGAGTTGTGGTATACTATGGACATGTTAAAATGAAAAAAGGAGAAGAACAATGACTTCATCACAAATTATAATAATGATTGCGATAGTAATTTATCTGGCCTTCATGGTTTATGTGGGCTTCTACTATACGAAACGGAATAATAATGTCGGCGACTTTTATCTGGGCGGCAGGAAGCTGGGGCCCTTCGTAACGGCCATGAGTGCGGAGGCATCGGATATGAGTAGTTACCTTCTGATGGGCGTTCCAGGGGTTGCATATCTAAGCGGACTTGCGGACGCGTCTTGGACGGCTATCGGCCTGGCTGTGGGTACATATATAAACTGGCTTATTGTTGCTAAGCGAATTAGGACTTACTCTCACAAGCTAGATGCAATCACGGTGCCTGAATTTTTTTCAAATCGTTATCACGACAAGAAGAATCTGCTGGCATGCATCGCGGCTTTGATAATAATTATATTTTTTATTCCTTATACGGCTTCAGGATTTGCGGCTTGTGGCAAGCTGTTCAGCAGCTTATTTGGATTTGACTATTTCTGGGCGATGCTGGTAAGTGCAATAATTATTGTGGGATATACCACTCTGGGCGGATTCATGGCGGCAAGCTTTACGGATTTGGTGCAAAGTATAATTATGACCATTGCCATTGTCGTAGCTTTGTGCTTTGGAATAAGTGTTGCTGGTGGCATTGATAACGTCATCGCCAATGCACAGGAACTGCCGGGATATTTGGACATGAATGCTACATATGATGCTGCCACTGGAACGGCATCAGATTATGGGTTTATCACCAAAATATCTACTCTTGCTTGGGGCCTTGGATATTTTGGCATGCCTCACATTTTGCTTAGGTTCATGGCTATTGAAGACAAACAAAAGCTAAAGCTTTCGAGAAGGGTTGCCTCAATCTGGGTGGTTATTTCTCTTGGCGTTGCAGTTGCTATCGGAATCGTAGGCTACAGCATGTCGAAGGTTGGTGCCATTGATACTCTTGAAGGTACTCAATCTGAAACTGTTATCATCAAAATTGCTGAGCTTATCAGTAGTCACGGTGTGCTTGCTGCAATTGTTGCCGGAATTATACTTGCCGGAATATTGGCAGCCACTATGTCTACAGCAGATTCACAGCTTTTGGCAGCATCATCTAGTGTTTCGCAGAATTTGCTTCGCGACTTCTTCGGTATTAAGATGAGCGAAAGGGCATCTATGCTTGTGGCAAGGTTGACTGTTGTAATTGTTTCGATTATTGCAGTTGTATTTGCATCCAATCCAGAAAGCTCAGTATTCCAAATTGTCTCATTTGCATGGGCGGGCTTCGGTGCATGCTTCGGACCGGTTGTCCTGTGTGCGCTGTTCTGGAAGCGTTCCAACAAGCAAGGCGTTCTTGCTGGCATGGTAGTTGGTGCAATTACAATCTTCGTATGGAAATACGGCATTCGCCCTCTTGGCGGTGCCTGGGATATATACGAGTTGCTACCGGCGTTCTTACTTGCACTTGCAACTATTATTGTCGTAAGTCTTTTGACCAAGGCACCGGATGCTAGTATTGATAAAGAATTTGAACAATATAAGGAGGCTGTTAGTAAATAGTCTGTGATACGAAAAGAGGAAGTCTGCTATGAAGTCAGCCTTCCTCTTTTCTCGTCCCGGTTTTTAATCTCTTAACTGATAAATCAAGGAGAATGATTTATTGTAACTTTTTGAATTTAATATCTTAATGCCTGTCCGGTTGCAGGCTCTAGCTTGCTTATTCGGTTGGTTCGATTGGTGTATCGCGGAATTCCATTTTTTGATCATCTAGGTATGCATAGGCGAACAGCTTGTTGTTCTTGTCAAAAAGAGCAATCGCATTGTATCTTAGGATTTCTTCTTCTGTATAGAAGGACCTCTGACCAAACTGATAAATATTCAGTCCTCTTCGTCCATCTCCGTATACTTGCTCTCCTAGATATTTGTCCTTACCCATCCAAAGCTCGGCAAGAGTTGTTCTAACGCGTTCCTTGGATAATTCTTCGTCCCGAATATCCATCCAAACATTGGTGTATGAAAACACGTCTGTTTCCTCAAATGGTGCAGTATTTGGATTCAGCTTCATAATATAATCGCCATCATCTTTTCTCAACAAAAAGTAAAAATCTTCTTCTGTCAGGGTGATTATGTCCTTATCGTCAAATGCCTTATCGAGATCTGCCATAACACTTTGCTTTAGACCCTGATAATCAATATCAAAGCCCCGTTTGAATTCAAGCTTCTCTGGAATATCGTCTAATCCCATAAAGAAGCAGTAGGTATATGCAATAAGTTCTTTGTCTATATTAAAGAGCGAAATCATATTGACATTGGCAGTATAATATCGCGTTTCAACCTTTTGGCTAAGTGGGACGAGCTCCAAATCAGTATAATATCCTCCCGCATGAGATGTTCTTAGATAGGCCATCTCTGGGGTTACCTCCCCAACATTGACTTCATAGAAGCCTTCACCGTAATATGCAGCTTCGTCTCGTATTTTCTTAGGTAAATCTTGCACATTAAATGCCATTATTTCACCTTCGCCTACATTCTCAACTGTAAAGGACCCGAATATATGGTAGAGTGTTCCCTTGGTAAGAACTGCACCTCCGGATATTAATGCCACCAAAAGTACGCATAAGATTACTAGTTTAATTGGCTTAATCTCAACGATCACACCGCTTTTCATCTTTTTCCAAAAGCTGTCCTTCTTGTCATCCGCGTTAAAATCTACAAATCTAAAGGTGTCGTCCTTGCCACCTCTAACTCCTGCAACTGCTAGGGCTGCAAAGAAAACTTCTCTTGCTGCGGCAATCGGCATAACATTCAAAATCGCCATTTCTGTTAGCACTGCCGCAACAGCGGGGGTGCCCACAGAAAAAACCTTAACCCCGCTTCTTTTTTCCTCGAAGCGAAGTGCTTTCTTCATTTTTTCTCTTGCATAAGCAAGTCTATTCTTGATTGTAGATTCAGGTGTCTCTTCAATCTCAGCGATTTGGGCGATGGTTAGCTGCTCGTAGTAGTATAGCAGAACCGCACGCTTCTGTTCTTCTGGGAGTAAATCGATAACCTGAAATATATATTTCTTAAAATCTTCATCAGCCACGATGTCTTCTACGTTGAAGTCCTCGTCGGCCATGTTCTCGATTAGTTGATTGCTTTCGCTTGTGATTATGTATTTGGTGTCCTTAATCTTCTTTTGTTTGCATGCATTCACTGTAATCTTGCTGAGCCAGCTTAGATACGCCTTCGGCTCCTTCAAGTCCTTGAGCTTAGTAAATACAATAATGAAAACGTCTTGGACAATGTCTGTTGCATCCTCACTGTTTCCAAATATCTTGTAGGCATAAAAGTACACCTTGTTATATGACAGGGAATAGAGCTCGGCTAGTGCCTCGGTTTCGCCCTTCCTTGCTCGTATAATTATCTTGGCCAGTTCTTCGTAATCCATGCTATCAGATACCTTCCTTTATACACGTTTCTCTAATCACAAAATATAAGACAATTTTAGCACGATTTTTGTCTATTGTCATTATAAAAACCGAAATATTCCAAAAGTTTTTATTTAGATCTTGCTTGCACCTGCTGACTGTCCATTTGCAAGGGTTAGAAAAGGAGCCACCTCCTTGCGGAAGTGACTCCTACGCCTATATATATCACACACGAAAATGAGAAAATAGCTTATTTGGCTTTTACTTTAACCTTGCTCCACTTAGTGTAAACGGTCTTGCCGTCCACAACTCTATATCCTCTAACCTTGAAATAATATGTCTTGCCCTTGGTTAGACCCTTGGTAATGGTTGATTTTTGGAGCTTGGTTGTCTTAACAGTCTTGAAGCCAGAGGTCTTCTTGGTTGACTTTAGAATCTGATATCCGTCCACCTTGTAGCCTGCTGTCTTCTTCCAAGTAAGGGTAACCTTGCCCTTCTTGACTAGTGCCTTGGCCTTGGTAATCTTAGTTGCCTTAACTCCTGCCTTGATTGTGGCATTTGACTTTTCGATTGCCTTGTCAGCTGTTTCGCCGTCAACTACCGCATAGGTTGACAGATGGTTCAAGGTCATTACGAAGAAGGCTTCATCTCCCACGTACACAATCTTACCTTCAACCTCTTCAACTAAGCCCTTGCTGT
>DATESI010000037.1:0-7278 GCA_035270905.1 Anaerovoracaceae bacterium | reverse complement strand
CATTTTCTTGACATCTACCGCACCTCCTTTTTATATCTTAAGCATGTAGCATTCTATCTAATGTCTTTTTTATAGACTTTGTTCACGCTCGAACAAGCGATATTATATCACAAGAAACACCGTTTATACAAGCACTTTTTTTATTATGGTCCAAATATTATACCGAATCGCCAGCAATTCTAGTAATATTTAATAATATTTATCCGCAAGGACTATTTCACCCGTAGCTTCAGTGGCAGCCATGTCGATAATTCGCTGGTTGCTGCTCCCTCTGAATAGTAGCCTTAGGTCCCGAAGCTCATCCTCATATTTGCCATCAATAAGCAAATCCGTAAGGCCCAAAAGTCCAGCAAGGGCCTCATTGCTTTTACACATCTCTGACAGCTCCTCGTAGGAGTAGCCACTGTAAAGAATCAGGTTAAGGTCAGGGCTTTGCTCTTTGAGCTTTTTTGCCAAGGAGTAAAATGCCTCCGGCTGGCACACGGGCTCTCCGCCGCTGAAGGTAACTCCAGCAAGTAAAGGGTTCTCGGCTACCGCATTCAAAATTTTTTCTATGCTGCAGTCATACCCTCCCTCAAAGTCGTGGGTTTCTTCGTTGTGGCATTTGGGACATCCATGGGGACACCCCTGAGCAAAGACTACAAATCTTATGCCGGGGCCGTCAACTATGGACTCTCTCACAATGCCTGCTATTCTAACCGTTTCTCTTTCTTCTATCATAATGCCCTTCTATTATGTCCTTCTTCATGCCATCTTCGGCAATCCATTTACTATAAAGCCTCGAATCCCTCGCCGATGCCGTGCTTAACTCTGTCCTTTTCCTCTGCAGCCTTGGCATCGTTCCAGTTGTCCATTGTTCCAACTAGATAACCAGTTATTCTTCTGATTCTCTCGATTCCTACGCCGCCGTCAGCTTCCTTCCTGCCGCACTGTGGACATTCGTTATCGATTATACCTGTGTAGCCGCAAACCGGGTCTCTGTCTACAGGATGGTTAATTGAACCGTAGCCTACGCCGCTTTCCTTCATACATCTTACTACTCTCTCGAAGGCATCCAAATTCTTTAGTGGATCTCCGTCAAGCTCAACATATGAAATATGTCCGCCGTTGGTAAGTGCATGGTACGGTGCCTCAAGCTTAATCTTCTCGAATGCACTGATTGGATAGTATACTGGAATGTGGAAGCTGTTAGTATAGTAATCTCTATCTGTAACGCCTTCAATGATTCCATATTTTTCTTTGTCTATTCTTACGAAACGTCCTGACAGACCCTCTGCCGGTGTTCCGATTAATGACCAGTTAAGCTTAGTTCTTCTTGCCTGCTCGTCGATTCTCTTCCTCATGTAGCCGATAATTTCAAGTCCAAGAGTCTGTGCCTCCTTGCTTTCGCCGTGGTGGCTTCCGATAAGGGCCTTCAAACATTCAGCAAGTCCAATAAATCCGATAGTAAGGGTTCCGTGCTTAATAACCTCGCCGATTGTATCATCAGGTCCAAGCTTTTCGGAATCAATCCAAACTCCCTGGCCCATTAGGAATGGGAAGTTTCTTACCTTCTTCATGGACTGAATCTTGAAACGCTCCTCAAGCTGACCCATTGCAAGGTCTAGCATGTGGTCAAGTCCCTCAAAGAACATGTCCAAATCGCCCTTAGCTTTGATTGCAAGTCTAGGCAGGTTGATTGATGTGAAAGAAAGGTTGCCTCTCCCCGTTACGATTTCTCTGTTAGGGTCGTAAACGTTGGCAATTACTCTTGTTCTGCAACCCATGTATGCACATTCTGTCTCAGGATGACCTGGCTTATAATACTGAATATTATAAGGTGCATCAAGGAATGAGAAGTTAGGGAATAATCTCTTAGCCGAAACCTTACAAGCAAGCTTGAACAAATCGTAGTTAGGGTCCTCAGGATTATAGCTTACGCCTTCCTTAACCTTGAAAATCTGGATTGGGAATATTGGAGTTTCACCGTTTCCAAGTCCTGCCTCTGTTGCAAGCATTACACTTTCCATTACCAGTCTGCCTTCAGGAGAAATGTCTGTTCCGTAGTTGATTGAACTGAATGGAACCTGTGCACCTGCTCTTGAATGCATTGTATTTAGATTATGTACCAGGGCTTCCATAGCCTGATATGTCTTTCTTCGTATTTCCTTATCCGCAAACTTCCTTGCTCTATCCTGCATCTTGAGAGCCTCTTCTTCGCTGACTATTTTTTTCAGCTCTGCAAGCTCAAGAGCCTTGTAGTCGTTGTCCCAAGCCATGCAAGGGCAAACGCCCTTTTCTGCTTCGATTTTCTTGCCCATTTCCTTGGCAAACTCTACACCGTCCTCCTTGTCATGCAAGAAATCAAGCATTTTGCCTAGGTTGCCCCAGTAAAGCTTCTTGTATGTCTTTCTTACGCCTGGTGCCATGCCGTAGTCAAAGTTTGGCACAGACTGTCCGCCGTGCTGGTCGTTTTGGTCTGACTGAATGGCAATGCAGGCAAGTGCTGCGTAGCTTTCGATGTCGTTAGGTTCTCTAAGATGGCCGTGGCCTGTTGAAAATCCGTCCTTGAGAAGCTCAACCAAATCAATCTGACAGCATGTCATAGTAAGAGTATAGAAGTCCATGTCGTGGATATGAATGTCTCCTGCTTCGTGTGCCTTGGAGAACTTGTGATCCATTACATACATCTTATAAAATTCCTTAGCACCTTCGGAGCCGTACTTAAGCATGGTTCCCATAGCTGTGTTGCCATCTATGTTTGCGTTTTCACGCTTAATATCGTTATCCTTAGCATCCTTGAATGTAAGATCCTCATAAACCCTCATCAGCTTAGTGTTCATGTCTCTTACTCTGGTACGCTCAGCTCTGTAAAGGATGTATTCCTTAGCTGTTCTTGCGTGGCCGTTTTCGATAAGGATTTTTTCTACTGCGTCCTGTATCTGTTCAACTGTTGGAGTATCATTATGACATATCTCCAGAAGATATATTTCAACCTGTCTTGCAAGGTAAACGGCCATCTCCTTGTCCTGTCCACCTAGCACCTGTGCTGCCTTAAAAATTGCGTCTGCAATCTTGTCAACGTTGAAATCAACCGTTCTACCGTCCCTTTTGACTATCTTCCTAATACTTTCCATAACGACTCTCCTTCATAAAAATATACTGTATCTTGTGCATTTTTTCATTTTTCACTTGTCCATTATACTATTTTTGTACATAGCCCGTCAATAAGATATGGGAAGTATACAATTATATTTTTGCGACCCAGCCGCAAATTGTCCCGTCACAGAACTTGGGTGTCAAGCCACCCTGTGTGCACAGCATTTTTTTATAAAAATAAGACAGTATGTTTCCCGTGCCACTGTCACGCATTATAGCACGTAAACCTTCTGTGACACTAGGAATATACTGTCTTAAGTAGTTACGGTATATATTTTTATTTTGCGTGCAGCTTATCGTAGTACTCTGAACGCAGCATGGACATCAAGTGAAGATCGACATACTTACCGTTCTTCTTGCCTCCATTACGCATAATACCCTCGTACTGGAAACCCAGCTTCTGATAAAGATCCGAGGCTGCCTTGTTACCTGTGAAATGGTCAAGAGTAACTCTTTCCATATGAAGATTGATAAAGGCATATTCAAGCATCATTCGAAGTGCTTCTTCTCCATAGCCCTTACCTCTGTTATTCTTGTCTGCAATATAAATTCTCGTAATATCCAAGGAATCCTCTTTGCGATTTATTCGGCTTACATAAATCTTTCCGATAGGATCGTCCCCGGGCTTAAGAGAAATTGTAAACTGCATCTTTGTAGGATCTGCTTTGTACGTTACATACTCGGTGACTATTTCCTCATAATCTCTGTCCTCGTCTATTGTGAAAAATTCAGTTACCTCAGGTAGCTTTTCCCACTCTGCAAAGTATTTGCAATCCTCAAATATTGTTTCTCGCAACAATAAGTTTTTCGATTCCATAATTTATCTCCTCAATACTAATGTTAAGATTCTATGAAGTTTTAGAAAAAAACTACAATTTCTTAATCCAATATGATATTATTATATATGATTTTCAGTATAAAATAAACCAAAATTTAACTTTAATAAATAAATTGTAAAGGGGAAATTAGAGAAATGAAAAAAATGACAGTATTAATGTTGACCTTAGCCCTGGTTTTGACCAACCTAGTCTTTACTGGCTGCGGCAATGACATCAAGGATCTTCCTCAGCGAATTGAGGAAAAGGTTTCAGCATACGAGACAGATATAATGGATTCTTTGGGGACATTAGATAATAATGATAGCATCCGTACATATCTATATAACTGGGCAAAATCCAAGGATATAAGCGTATCCTACGACTATAGCAACAACGTAATTATGAGCATCAAATCTGACAAGGACCACAAGGATGCTGACCCTGTGGTTGTGCAGTGCTCCTACGACGAAAAGAACATGGCAAACTGCGTGCAAACTATGGCAGTTGCCCTCTACCTTGCTAAGAACCCTGAGAATCACGGCAGCCTTAAGGTTATCTTTACTGCCGAAAGTGGTCACGATTTCGCTGGCATAGAGGGTCTCAGCAGCGAGTATTTCACCAACAAAACCAAGGTATTTTGCCTAAGTCCTACACTTTCTAAGATTGTTTCATCCAACAGTGGAGCTTCTGCGAAGTATACCTTCAGCCATGATGTTGACCGCGTATCACCTAAGAACTCCATGGCATATAAGATTAGAATCAAGGGTTTAACCGGCGGAATCCCTGACAAGAAAATTTCCTCCTACCCTAACCCTATTAAGGCTCTAGGAGATTTGCTGGCATACTTCAAGACTAATTCAATTATATTTGAGCTTGCCTCCTTCTCCGGCGGTGGTTCATCATACAATGTTTTTCCAAAATCTGCGACAATGACAATTGTTATCAATGAGAATGATAAGGAAAAGTTCACCAAGAGGATGGATAATGTAATCGAGAAGTTTAACGACAATAATCTCGAAAGCCAGCCTGACCTTGCATACACCTATGAAGAGGTTGATGTTCCAGATACTGTTTTATCAAGCGACGATTGTAACCAGTTTGTCAGCCTACTTTATACAACCTTAGACGGAGTATATTACAAGGACGACGATGGCAACATTATTTCCATTACCAATGTTGGCTCTATCGAGCAAAAGAACGGTAGATACTATATGCACATTATGGCTGATAGCTTAGATGACACTAACCTGGACGAGATAAGCAATTCATTCAAGACAATTTGTAGTTTATGCGATGCAACCTATAAGCTTGACGATAGATCCGAGGGCTGGAGTGCAAACACCGAAACAGACTTCTTCACCTCCTTCGCCGAAAGCTATAGACTGGCTACAGGTGATGATGTGGAGTACAAGGATTCAGTTGCACCAACTGCCAATTCCTATATCAAGGCTAAAAATCCCAAAACAGAATCAGTCTATTTGGGCGTTACAGAAAAGAATAGATTTGATATAACAGAAGCAATAATCAAATACATGGGTAGATCATAATAGAACCTGTTGTAGGTATGTAAGTAGCTTGTCCTCAGGAACAGGCTTGGAATAGTAATATCCCTGGTGCAAATGCACTCCCAAATCATCGAGCCACTGGATATGCTCTTCCGTTTCAACACCCTCGCAAATGCAGGAGAGTTCAAGGTCATCTATGGCCCTTGTGATTGAAGCGAATAGCTGGCCCTTTCTTTCATCTACCATGGAGTTCCATAGCAAGGATTTGTCCAGCTTAACATTATCAAATGGGAACTGTAACAGATAATTAAAGTTAGAATACCCGGTTCCGAAGTCATCAAGGGAAAGCTTGAAGCCTCTGTCTATCAAGTCCTTCATGGTCCTTTGAACCACTCTAATTGATTCCATCGCCTGAGTCTCAGTGACTTCGAAGCATATTCTGCTATGCTTAATGTTGTATCGATCAACAATCTCCGTTAAGTCATCACAGACATTCTTATCCATGCACTGACCTACCGAAAGATTGATACTTACGTATTCAATGTCAAAATGCTCTAGCACACCCTTGGAGATAAACTCCGCAGTCTTTTCGAGAATTTGTTTACCAAGAGTTACTATTGAACCCTCTTCCTCAGCTATTCTGATGAAGGTCTCAGGGTCAATGAATCCAAGCTCTGGGTCATTAATTCTAGCTAGTGCTTCAAGGAAGTTAACCTGCTCTTGTCCATAATGAACAGGCTGATAATATACCTGAACAGAATTATCCGCTATGGTTCTTTCAACTGCAGCCGTTATCTTGGCTCTCTTGTCGCATACATCATAAAAGTCCTTATCTGCAAGAATCAAGGTTTCCTTCTTCTCGTTAAACTGCTGGATAACATATTCTAATGTGGTAAAAAGCTTTTCGTTAGTACCACATTCTGTGCTGCTGATTCCCGCAGTCTGGTGAGGAATCAAAATTTCTCCGTCGCCAATAGCAAAGGTTGTCTTGAGCCTAGCATCATATATGTCCAGAAGCTCTCTAGTTATTATTGAACTGTTAAGGACAACCACGAATACACTTCGATCTACGTGTGCAATAACATTGCTCGGGAACATATGCTTAATGTCGTCGAAGAAATCAGATATAATTGTATCATTTATTCTCTTACCGAACTTAGTTCCAAGCTCTGCAGTATTCCTTAGATTAAACAGAATCAATCCAAAGTCCTCCTGCTGCTCGAATTTTTCCCGCACGAGAAGTCCAAAGCCCACGTTATTAAAGGCTCCTGTTATAGAATCTGTATTTTGGTTCGGTGCTTCAAGGCATAGATAGAATACGATTATGGAAAGACAGTTTGCAGTGTGATTAAGCAAAATTCCAAAGGTAGTAAGCTGAATACACATGGCTGCTATAGATGCAACCATATCAAAGAGGATTACATACACCTTAGATATCTGAATTTTTTTGTAGGCTCTAATAACCACGCTTCCGACTATAATTGCATAAAAAATTGATACTATATATAAGGATGCATACATATCTGCCCTAAAATAATGCTGGTTTGCATCAAGATGGAATATAAGCTTGTCGTTAAAGGCAGAAGCTATAATAAGAATAAAATTAAATACAAGTGGTAACGAGAGAATAGCCTTGACATAATTCTTCATTTTTCCGTAGTATCCCGTAATTACCAGCGTATATGCTGCGAAGAGATATGTACATAGCTGTGTTGAAACCAAAAAAACTATGTTAATTAAGTATAAAATAAAGAGAGAAAAAGGCTCTGGATTGTCGTCGGTCATGGCCGCAATGACATCCATGCATGCTCCCAAAA
>DATESI010000036.1:0-8423 GCA_035270905.1 Anaerovoracaceae bacterium | reverse complement strand
GGATAGAATATATATGAAGTTAAATAAATTAGGGATAGGAAAAAAAGCAATAATAACTGCGGTGGGCGGTGAAGGTGCTAGGAGACGCAGACTACTGGATTTGGGTCTAACTCCCAAGACAGAAATCATGGTCCGCAAGGTGGCACCTCTTGGCGATCCAATTGAGGTATATCTTCGCGGCTACGAGCTGACTCTTCGTAAGGAGGATGCCGGGGTCATTCAGGTTGAGGAGGTTATCAAATGATAAATATTGCACTTGCAGGCAACCCCAATTCGGGACTTACAACCTTATTTAATCAAATGACTGACGGAACTCAACATTCGAGGCAGTTTGCTACACCGGGAATTATCACCAAGGAAGGACCTGTTAAGGACCACAAGGGGGTAAGCGTTATTGAGCTTCCGGGGATGTATTCTCTCTCTGAATACACGGCAGATGACCTTGCCAACAGGAAGATTCTTCTTGAGGGACATCTTGACGTAATCATTAACATTGTAGATGCCACCAACTTTGAGAGGAATCTCTATCTAACCCTTCAGCTTATGGAACTGGGTATTCCAATGGTTCTAGCTCTTAATATGATGGATGAGGTTGCTAAGAATAAAATTTCAATCGACCTTATGCAGCTATCCACTATTCTTACAATCCCTGTCTTGCCTATTTCGGCCAGCAAGGACAGAGGTATTCACGACCTTATTCATTATGCCATTGAAGCCGCAAGGAACAATGTAGTTCCACAAAAAATCGACTTCTGCAAGGGACACGTACATACAGCAATTCACGCAATCAGTCATATAATAGAAGAAAACGCAGAGGCAGCAGGTCTTCCTCTCAGATTTTGTGCGACCAAAATTGTAGAAAACGACAAGCCTCTAATCGAAGCTCTTGAAATAGATGCACAGGACATGGATATTATCGGACATATTATTGAAGATATGGAAGGGCATCTCGAAACTGACAGAGAGGCTGCTATCGCCGATATGCGATATGCTTTCATTGAGGATATTGTTGAATCTGCCGTAGAATGGCAAACTGAAACCACCAAGGAGCACGCACGCTCCCTTGTTATGGACAAAATTTTGACTCACCGAATCTTCGGAATTCCAATTTTCCTTGGGATTATGGCTCTGATTTTTTATCTAACCTTTGGAAGTGTTGGAACATGGCTATCAGACTGGCTTTCGGTGGGTGTAGACTGGGGTATTACACAGATTGGAAACGGACTTGTCAATGCAGGAGTGTCCATAGATGGACCTCTCTATGCACTTGTAATCAACGGGATATGTGCAGGTGTGGGAAGTGTAATTTCATTCCTTCCTATTATAGCGGTGCTATTCTTCCTGCTATCAATTCTTGAGGATAGTGGATATATGCCTCGTGTCGCCTTCGTTATGGATAAGCTGCTTGGCAAGATAGGTCTATCGGGACGTTCAATCGTTCCTATGCTTATTGGCTTCGGATGTTCGGTGCCTGCTATTATGGCAACCAGGTCTCTGCCAAGTAAACGTGACCGCAACCTGACAATAACTTTAATTCCCTTCATGTCCTGCAGCGCCAAGCTACCGCTGTATGCCATGATTACTGCGGCCTTCTTCGCTCACAATGGAACTCTTGTAATGATTGCTCTCTATGTGACAGGAATTATTGTTGCCATATTAGTATCATTGATTTTTAACAGAACTGCATTCAAGGGAGAACCAGTTCCATTCATTATGGTTCTGCCTTCATATAGACTCCCTGCCTTCAAGAGTGTAATGCTGAGAGTTTGGGAGAATGTTAAAGGCTTCATCAAGAAGGCCTTCACTGTAATACTCCTTGCAACCATTGTCATTTGGTTCCTGCAAAGCTTCAACTTTGAGCTTGATATGGTTTCAAATCCTGAAGAAAGTATTCTGGCAGCCATAGGCAAATTCGTATCACCAATCTTCGCACCTCTTGGCTTCGGAGACTGGCGTGCAGCAACGGCTCTTATTACGGGTCTCTCTGCAAAGGAGGCTGTAGTCAGTACAATGGCTGTTCTCACCGGGGCAATGGAGGGTGCAAGCCTGACTGTAATGCTAACTCAAATGTTCACACCGCTGTCAGCCTTTTGCTTCCTTGTATTTTGCCTGCTCTACATGCCTTGCATCGCAACCCTTGCAACAGTAAGAAGAGAAATGGGCGGCTGGCGCTATGCATTCCTGGTTGTACTATTCCAGACTATGGTGGCATGGATAGTGTCTTTCATAATATTTAATGTTGGAACACTACTTATATAGCAACTTGAGCATATTCTAAAAATGCCCCGAACTGCGTAGTTCAGGGCATTTTGTGTTTAATATTCTTTTAGCAATTCTTTTTCGTCTCCTGGGTTATGGGTGGCGACGATTATTGTTTTGCCGGCAGTTTTTTCTTTCCATATTCCGTGGATTATCGCAAGTTTTAGTTCTTCATCTAGTCCTCTGAAAGGCTCGTCAACAAGCAAAAGCCCTGACGGAAAAATAAGTGCACGGCCTATTGCAACTCTGTGCTGCATCCCGCCGCTTAGCTCATGGGGCAGCTTATACATTGCATCCGTAAGACTAAGCCCTTCTATTATAGGCAGCACCTTTTCTTTGATTTCATCCTTGGTTAATCCCTGCATTACAATAGCAAGGTTATCGTAAACATTGAGCCAAGGGATAAGTCTATTCTCTTGGAATATCATTGCAACACCGTCTGCTTGGTCCTTGAACCCAGTTATTTGACCGCCATATTCCGTAAGCCCGGCTATTGCACGAAGGAGTGTGGTCTTGCCTGTTCCCGACGGTGCCATGATGACAGATGTCCTGCCTTTTTCAAAAATGCGGTCAGGAAATACAACGGTTTTTCCATCTTCGAAGGTCTTGGTGAAGTTTCGGACTTTTATATCGTCTTTTGGCGATTTAACTGTATTTTCAACGGCTTTCGCCTCTTTATTTGTATATGTGTCAGCATATTTTGCAGTCTTGCTCTTTTGGTATGATTTAATGTCTATGGTATTGACTGCTTTTTTGATAAGCCTCTCGAAGGCAATGCTAAGGCAAACGATTACCAATATGTAGGCAAACAGATTAGGTGTTTCCAAATAATATTTGGCATCCATCATTTTATATCCCAACGAGAATTTTGGAATTGATAAAACCTCTGCAGTAACTACTGCCTTCCATGAAAGCCCTGCAATTAGGCTAAGTGATGCTTTGATTTGTGGCAGCACACTGGGTATGGTTATGAATCTCATGGTCTTACGCCTGGACAGGTTAAAGACACTACCCATTTCAAGTAGCTTGGAATCAATGCTATCAAGTCCTGTCAGCACATTAGTGTACACGATTGGGAAGCACATTAAAAATGCTACTATAATAGGCACTACCGCGGAATTTGCCAGTAGGATCAAATAAATTATAATTGCCATAACCGGCACAGCCTTGAAGAACGCCACTGGAAGTGAAAAAAAGCTTCGAAGCCACTGCTTGCTATAGGAACCGTAGGCAACGAGGCATCCAAGTGCAAAGGCTATTATTATTGAAAGTCCGCAACGCATAATGGTTGCCAAAATATCCACATAAAATTCTGTATCTCCGCCCAAAGAGGATAAAGCCCTAATGGTATCCATAGGGCTTGGTAGCAAAATCATATTATCAACTATTAATGATACGATAGTCCATAATCCGATCCATATTATGCAGATTGTCAGGTTTTTAATAATAGAATTCTTCACCTGGCACTGTTCCTCCAACTGACTGCGGATTCATCTCGAAGAGAATCTGAAGGAAGCTCTTCATGGCAGCCTTTGTACCTGCTGAGTTATAACATACTATATTGCAATTTGGAATTGCTTTTTCGGCAACTGCTGCCTTATCAAAGATTCCTTTTTCTTCTATTAGGGCCGCCCCTTCCTCTGGGTTTTCGTTAACAAATGTTACGGAATCTGCCCACTGTGCAAGAACAATATCAAGGTCTGCGGCTCTCTCGTCTGCAAATGACTTTTGAGCAATCAAAACACCCATAGGAAGATCCTCTCCTGTTGCGCTCTTCCACTCCTCATTTACATCAAGAGCAACTTTCTGATTAGGTCCACCCTGTGCCTTGGCAATGGTTACAAATGGTTCTGGAACAAGTGCTACTGCACCATCTTCTGCAATCATCTTGCCTACCACCTCTGTGTGATTGGCAAGCCACTGAATTTTTACATCATCTGTGCCTTCACCTATCTTGAGCCCTGCATTTTCGAGAATCTTTTGCAATGCATATTCAGGGGTGCCGCCCTTGCCGCTTGCAATGATTGTCTTGCCCTTAAGGTCTGCCACTGATGTGATGCTATCTCCATTTTCCATAATGTATAGTACTCCAAGGGTTATAACGCTTACCGCCTTGATATTCCCTTTGGTCTTGTTATACAGAACTGATGCAAGATTGGATGGTACTGCCGCCAGGTCCACTTCGCCGCTTACAATCTTGGCTACGATTTCGTCTGGGCTTTGGTATAATCCCACTTCGTAATTACCTTGGTCAAGAAGCTGAACCATTCCCATTCCAGTCGGTCCCTTGAGTGCAGCGATTTTTACCTCCCCGCTAAGCTCCTTGGAGTTGCACCCAGTCAAGGCTGTCATTGCAAGTGCTAATATAGTCGTCAGTGCGAGAAGCACTGCTAGCTTGTTAGTTGATTTTTTCTTAGTTATTTTTTGTTTTTTGATATTCATATTGTTTGCTGTTCCTTTCCCTATAGCCCTCTGATTAAATTCTTAAGCCACTTCTTAGATACAAAACGCTTAGTAAGTATAAGCATCTTGATTACGTCATCTATTCTCATGATTAACAAAACCAAGTAAATCGGCAAACGTAACCAAAGTGAACATATAAATGCTAATGGAACCGCCACAAGCCATACACAGCCAAGCTCTGCAAACATTGCGAACTTGGTGTCGCCGCCACCACGCAGTATCCCCGTTATGTTAATTCCGTTATATAAGTTCAGGCCCATGAAGGCACCATAAATTATTAATATTCTAATGGCATAGCTTTTGCCAAGTGTCGTCAGGCTGAATAGTTCCACCAGTGGTACGGCAGATGCCATAAGTGCTAATCCGCAGACAACTCCAACAATAGTTCCTATTTTCAAAAGCTTCTTGCCAAGCTTATAGGTTTCCTCACTTTCGCCCTCTCCAATTTTTTCTCCGACCATTATTAGGGTGGCATCTCCTACGCTGAAGGCAGCAAAACTAAAAATACTGTTAATTGAAGCCGCTGCTTGATATGCTGCGTAAGCTGTTATTCCAATCCTAGAAAAGGCCGCCACGTACATGGATTGGCCGATGCTCCAAAAGAGTTCATTGGTGGTAGTCGGCAATGCATTTTTGAGTATACGTCTTATCATTTCCTTGTCCCAGCCTATGTACTCCTTGAATTTCCCTGCTAGGATATTCTTACGTCTGAAGATAACATAATCTACAAGTCCGATTTCAAGACATCTTGCGATTGTTGTAGCAAGAGCTGCTCCTGCCACTCCAAGTGCTGGTGCACCAAACTTACCAAAGATGAACACATAGTTAAGGAATGTGTTGGTTCCAAATACAGCGATACTTATCTTAAGTGGAATTTTGGTCTGTTGGGTAGTCTTAAGGGCCATCTCAATAGGTGCCGAAAATGCCAAGAAGAATACCGTCGGTGAGCCAATCTTAATATATTGGCATGCCAGCTCTATTACAGATTCTTCGTCAGAATATATTCTGGCAACCTGCTCTGTGAAAAAAAAGGTCGCAATAAAAAACAATAGGCCCACTCCAAGCGCAATGGCGATTGTAAAGCCTAAAGTCTTTCGTATATTTTTCATGTCCTTTGCTCCGAAAAACTGTGCCATGAATGTGGCTGTTCCACCGGAAAACCCGAAGAGAAGCAAATAATGTATGAAGAAAATCTGGGTTGCAACGCCTACTGCCGCCAGCTCTGTTTCCCCTAGGAATCCCACCATCAGGTTATCCACCAGTCCCAAAGTCGAAGAAATAACTCCTTGAATGGCAATTGGAATAGCAATTGCAGCCAAATTCTTATATAATTTTTTGTCCTCGGGATTAATTATTCTTCCTTGTTTTTGCACTTTTCCTCCGATTGTTCTTTACTTGTATTGTCTCTAATCCCTGGCACTACCTTTTCGATGGCCTCATCCTTCTTAATGTCCACCGCCTTAATGTGTGGTGCCAAATGATTGGCGTCTGTTAAGAACACATATAAATATATTGCTGTAATTCCAACAAGTCCTGCCGTTTCCACCCAATATCCTCTGCTAATCAAAACCGCCGCAACGCCCATTATTCCGCTTATTCCATAAAGCATAAGTACGGCTCTACGCTGCCCATAGCCTGATTGCATCAGCTTGTGATGAAGATGTCCCTTGTCTGCTTCCATAATAGGCCTCTTGTTTACAATTCTTCTGAGAATTGCAAAGGCCGTATCAAAGATAGGAAGGCCAAGCACTATTACAGGAACGATAACCGCAACAACCGTTGCTCCCTTGACCGGACCCAGTATGGAAAGGGTCCCCAGCATGAAACCTAGGAAAAGGGATCCGCCGTCACCCATAAATATCTTGGCAGGGTAAAAGTTAAATGGCAAGAACCCAAGGGTTCCTCCTGCAAGAGCAAGCATGGAGCATGCAACTAGATACATTCCGTGAATATATGCTACATATGCAATGCAAAGTGATGCAATTGCCGAGACTCCAGCTGCCAAGCCGTCAAGACCGTCAACCAAATTAACTGTATTGGTAATACCCACTATCCAGAGGATTGTAACAATGAAACAAACCGTATCACCGAAGTGAGATAGTCCTCCTCCAAAATAGTTGGTTATAAATTCTATTCTAAGATCAAATGCATACATCACGCATGCAACCGCAACCTGACCTATAAACTTCACCTTTGGAGAAAGGTTCTTTAGGTCATCAACTATTCCTAGCAAATATACGAATACTCCTCCGCATATTACTGCAATTAGTCTAGTGTCATATTCTCCTGCAAGCTCGGGTACCTTTTGCCAATTAAGCACAAGACATAATACGAGGGAAATGGTAGTACCAATAAACACAGCCATTCCGCCAAATCTTGGCATTGCATGGGTGTGCATTCTTCTTTCGTCCTTTGGAATATCCATAGCTCCAATTTTGGGTGCCAATTTGATGGCCACAGGGGTAAACACCGCTGCCAGCACGAAGGCTACAAAAAATGAAGCTAATAAAACATATACAAGTGCGTTACTCATTTCTTCTCCTATTTTTCCAGCATTACTATTCTTTGTCCTGCTTCTTCAAGCATTTCTGTTGCAAGGTCGTCAGGATAGCCTTCCTTAACAACGATTCTGTTGATTCCAGCATTAATAATCATCTTAGCACATATAACGCATGGTTGATGTGTTATGTAGATGCTTGCACCTTCGATACTTACGCCCAAGGTGGCAGCCTGAATTATGGCGTTTTGCTCGGCGTGAAGTGCTCTGCAAAGCTCGTGCCTCTGACCTGAAGGAATGTTAAGCTGCTCTCTAAGGCAACCCCCCTTTTCTTCACAGTGAGCTACACCTCTTGGAGCTCCATTATAGCCAGTGGCAACAATGTGTCTATCCTTGACTATTACTGCACCCACGTTCCTGCGAAGGCATGTGGATCTTTGGGCTGTAAGCTCAGCCATTTCCATAAAATATTCGTCCCAGCTCGGTCTGTTCATCATACTGTTTCTCCTGTTCCTTGTGAATAATATACTTCTACTAGATATAAGCCCTCCGGCGGTGCGGTATGTCCCGCGTTCTGCCGATCCTTGCTGTTAATAATGGATTCGATTGCCATAGGATGAATTTTGCCTATACCAACCTCAACCAATGTTCCTACAATAATTCTAACCATGTTGTATAAAAATCCGTCTCCCGCAACCTCTACTACTATGTCGTCCTCGTCTTTTCTTATATCGAGGAAATTAATAGTTCGTACTGTTGTCTTTCTTGGGTTACTTCCCGATGCCTCGAAGCACTTGAAGTCGTGGGTGCCTACAATAAAATCGGCTGCCCGCCTCATGTCATCAAGGTTCAAGGGTTCTTTCACTGAGTAGGTGTAATTTCGTCTAAAGATATTCCTTGTGCCACTGTTGTCTATGACATACCGATAAAGCTTGCCTCGGCTATCAAACCTTGCATGAAAATCCATAGGCTTTTCTTCGACGGAAATTATCTTGATATCGGAGCCCTTGGTTCTGGAATTCTGTCCCCCTGCCAAAAGATTATTTACTACGTCTGCCAGCTTTTCTACTGGAATTCCAAAGTCTGCTACGAAGGAGGCCCTCTGTCCTAGGGCGTGAACTCCTGCATCTGTCCTGCTTGTCCCATTAAGCTGCACAGGCGTTTTGCATACAAGGGAAAGTACTTCCTCGAGCTCTCCTTGGAC
>DATESI010000035.1:0-3791 GCA_035270905.1 Anaerovoracaceae bacterium | reverse complement strand
CTCTGCTACTCTGTCTCTCTCTAGCCTGTTCTCTTCGACCTTGTCTCTCTTCGCGTGCTTCTTCCAAACCAATTTCTCGGCTTGCTCTCTCGAATTCGCGAATTCTCCCTTTTCTCTTTTGCATATTTTTTACCTGTATCGATTATACCATATAAGTATTTCTTCCACAACACCGCTCCAACTATGGTGGCCCCTATTCCATGAAGAGACATCCTTCCATATGCACAGGCATATGCAAAGCTTCCAAATAGATAAGCTGCAAGAAGCCATGTAAAAAGCTCAATAAACACACGAAGTCTTCCGTTAAGTTCATATCCGTTGCACAGCATGTTCTTTAGCTCCATTATCATCATGATGGCGAGTCCCGCATAAAACATTATGAAAATTTCATATGCTTCGGTTCTTATTAAGTCTGTCATTTATCCGCGGCAGGCCATATGCTTCAGCTTAGCGACCAGTCCTGCAGGCCTTTCCTTCTTGGCGTGCTTCTTGCCTGTGTAGTTTATAGCTGTAATCTTACCGACGGCAATAAGCTTTCCCTCGTTAAGGTCCAGCTTTTCAATGTTTAGATTTTCACCCTTGATGATAATTCCATCCTCGGCTAGATTGACCAAGATAGCATCCTCATCAAATGCTTCAATATCCTTCACATCTGTAATTGTAATTCTCTTTTTGTCTTCAAGGTTGATTAGATGATTCTCCATTGCACATTCGCTCCTTTTTATGAGTATATGTGCACTATTCGAAAATCTTCCTAAAATATTATTAGACAGGCCAGCTCTGTGACCTGTCTAATAGCTATATAATTTTGGTTTAGATATAACTTAATGGATTGACCGGAGTTCCGCTCCTGAGAACCTCGAAGTGGCAGTGGGATCCATAGCTGTTTCCTGTATTACCTACTTCACCGATTTTCTGACCCTGGTAAACCTTGTCTCCGACTGAAACATTGAGCCTGCTGCAGTGTCCGTATCTAGTGTGCATGTTACCGCCGTGATTAATTTCTATCATATATCCATAGCCGTAATACCAGCCTGCATATACTACTGTTCCACCGTCAGATGCTCTGATTGTTGTTCCTGTTGCACAGGCCATATCAATACCTTCGTGCATTCGTCCCCATCTATATCCGAAGTATGATGTTAAGGAATAACCTGATACCGGACTGATGAATGAACCTGTTCCCTGTCTTGGTGGTAGCGGTTTGGTTCCCTTCAATACTATCTTTGAAACTGGCTTCTTAATAGTTTCTGATTCAAGTACATCTCTATCTGTTACATCTCCGTTGGATCTAGTAATTCTTGCCGTGACAACTCTCTTGCCGCTGACACCGGATCTGCTAACCTGAGTTTCTCCCTTATAAAGGCTACTTGTCTTTTTGTACTTGGTCTTATACTTAACCTTTTCTGTATATGTTGAAACCTCTACTGTTTCTACGGTTAGACTTGGAATTGCAGTTGAAATTACAATCTTTTGTCCTATATGAATACTATCTGGTTTGAGCTTCTTGTTCATCTTCTTCAGTGCTGACAAACTGATGTCATATTTTGAACAAATTTCTGAGATGGTATCACCCTTCTTAACCTTATAGGTAATCTGTCCCTTGCCGCCTGTAAGAATCTTTTCCTTGGCTGACTTCAAGCTAGAAATATTAGCCAGCTTGGTGCTGAAGTATTTTATCTGGACATTCTCTACAAATCCAACGCTCTCGTATTTTGTCTTTTTGCTATTTGACAGATATACGTCTTGAACTGCCTTGAGTACTGCCTTGGCAGCATCTCTACTCTCTACGATAACCTTGATTTCGCCATCTGCATAGATTGCATATGCCTCTGCTTGCATATCACGCATGTAGGTTAATCTCTTTACTACTGTATCAATGTCATCTACGTCTTTGTTGACGCTGACAACATTTTTGAATGTAATATCACTTCCAGCTTCTATTGTAATCTTGGAGCCATGCTCTGCAGAGAGCTGCTCACTGACCAAATCAAGAACCTTGACAACATCCTCTTGGTTCTTAACTATACCAAGAACTCTGCCGTTATAGGAATATTCGTATCCTGTACATGAGTCAAAAAGTGCTACCATACCAACAGCAATTAGTAGTGCACCGATGAAGTATGCAATGATGGTCTTTCTGTACTCACTAAGCATCTCTCGGAATTCATGTGCCCACTTGGCTACATGATAATGGATAATATATGCTCGCCTATCGGCAATTGCCTGCAGCTTGTCGTGGGCGGTGATAACACCTGCCGCTGCATTGCATACCTTTGCCCATTGTTTGGACATCCAAGGTCCAACCTTATCCAAAAAGTCGTCTGTTTTAAATACTAGGTCCGCTGCCTTGTCCGTAAGCTTCTCGATATTGACTCTTCTCTCTCTGAATAATGCTCTGATTATAGGATTTTCACTTTGATCTCTCTGTGGTTTTTCTTTTTTCTTTTTTTCCTTTTTAGGTTTTTCGTATTCTTGGTTTGCTTTATTATTAAATTTTTCTTTTAGTCTAAGTTTTTCTTTTAAGTTAAACTTTTGTTTTGCCATTGTTCCGCCTCTTCTGTCCGCTGTTTGATGCAAGTACATCTCACTCCGTTATCGGTAGTTCCTGTATCGTTGCATTTGTCACATAGATACCTTACATCGGTGTAATCCATCTCGTAATTGTTCTCTGTCAAAATAACAGCTCTATCACATGTGAGTTTGTCCATGGTTTTTCTGATATCGTTTCCTTCTTTTTTACCGTTTGCCCCCATAATCATAGTCTTGGAAAGCATGGAGCTTAGCTTCTTTATCTGTGAATCTATCTCCTCTATTTTTGGTATTGTTTCGTACACCTCTTTTTTTCTTGCCTCTGCCTCGGCTTCTGCCTTGGTTCGCAAGTATTCATAGTATTGATTCAATGCACCGCCGGGCACCACCTTCCCGTGTCCCTTGCTGCTATCGTCAATACCTGTGAAATTGCCCTTTTGCCAGTTGGTCAAAACCTTATTCACATAATTTATATTAGGATTAGATATGCCAGAGGTTTTCTTGCATGCCTCCAGAACCTTATCCATTGTAAACTTCATTGCCTCAAACCAATTATCTATTATAGCACGCTCAGCCTCTGTTGCATTCCTGCTAAAGCCTAGGGCCTTCATGACCCTCTTGTATCTATAATATTTTTGGTCGATTTCTGTCAGGTGGTCCTCTGCTTCCTTGACACTGTTTATGCCCTCGCTAATCCAGCCCTTAATTACCTTGTCGATGTACTTGATGTTCATCTTTTCTTTTCCCTGGCAATATTCAAGTGCAAACTCAATAAAGTCAGGGCTTGCATGGTCCTCGGTTATCCACCCAGAAATGGTTTCGATGTCGCCAGGACTTAGGCTTCGAGCAAAGGTCTTTTCGGCCGTAGATAAAATTTCTTTTATCTCTCTGGTTGCCAGCTCGCCAGATTCCTCCGTCTCCGAAGAGATTGCCGTAGAGGCTATTTCCTGCCTGCTGCTTTTGCCATTACTCTTACCATACATAAGCTCCTTCAAATTAACGAACTCTATGGAATAATTAAACTTGCCGAGAGTTTCGATGTAGTGCTTTTTGACTGCACCCATTTCCTCCCAGTAGTTCCACGCCTCTTGAACCTTTTTCTCGGAAACCCCTAGCTGCTTTGCCAAGGTTTCGTTGTCCATGAATATGCCATACTCAGCGTACATGCATCCATATAAGAAAACCTTTACAAAGTCTCCGGGAGCCGCAGGCATGTACTCGTTTATAAATATATTTTCAATTTTAGAATCCAAAAGATA
>DATESI010000034.1:0-5765 GCA_035270905.1 Anaerovoracaceae bacterium | reverse complement strand
TACTTTGTACCCGTTTTTTTAATGATTTTAGGAGGTGCTAACTATTAGCAAGGGAAATCAAATCAACGAAGAAATTCGTGATAAGGAACTTAGAGTAATCGATGAAGATGGCGAAATGCTTGGCGTAATGAGCCGCGACGAAGCCTTAAGCTTAGCAGCACAGAAGAATTTGGACTTGTTGAGTATTTCACCTAATGCCAAACCACCTGTTTGCAAAATCTTGGACTATGGCAAATACAGATATGAACTGCAGAAGAGAGAAAAAGAAGCCAAGAAGAAGCAGAGCAACACGCAGGTTAAGGAAATTAGACTCAGTACATTTATCGAGGATCATGACATTCAAGTGAAGGCCAATACAGCAGCGAAATTCCTTAAGGAGGGAGATAAGGTTAAGGTTAGCCTTAGATTCAGAGGAAGAGAAAAGGACTACGCAGCAAGAGGTCGTGAGGTAATGGATAAATTTGCCGAAATGACCGCTGACATTAGTGTGGTTGAAAAGAAGCCTGTATTTGAAGGCAGAAGCTTGACAATGTTCTTAGCACCAAAAACCGAAAACAAGTAAATTAAAAAAGAAGTTTAACATAGGAGGAAAAAATCATCATGGCAAAAAATAAGATGAAGTCCCACAGAGGCGCATGCAAGAGATTACATTTAACTGGATCCGGCAAAGTAAAGAGAAACAAGGCATACAAAGGCCATATTCTTACAAAGAAAACCGCAAAGAGAAAAAGAGGCTTGAGAAAGTCAACAACATTAACTAGTGCAGATCTTAAGAGAATGTTAAGATCAATGGGTAAATAAGATAGGAGGTAAGAAACATGGCAAGAGTTAAAAAAGGTGTAAACGCTCATAAGAGACATAAGAAGATTTTGAAATTAGCTAAAGGCTTCTATGGTTCAAAGAGTAAAATTTTTAGAGCAGCAAATCCTGCAGTAATGAGATCATTAAGATCAGCTTACGTTGGCAGAAAGAATAAGAAGAGAGATTACAGAAGATTGTGGATTGCAAGAATCAATGCAGGCGCAAGAATGAACGATATCTCCTACAGCAGATTAATGGATGGTCTTAGAAAGAGCGGCATCGAAATCAACAGAAAGATGCTTTCCGAAATGGCTATCTACGATCCAAAGGCATTTGGCGAACTTTGCAGCACAGCTAAGAAGGCTTGTGGCAAATAAGATTCCCAAAAGACTTATAGAAAATTAAATTCAATTCGACAATAAGATATGACATAATTCGAACTCCCTGAGGGCTATACTAAAGAGGTAATAGCACGAGGGGAGTTTTTTTATTGGGCTAGGCAACCGAGGGGGATTTGCCTGACAGGCGGAGGAAACAACATTGGTAATTTACGGTGAGTATCTGTTTATCGAAAACTTCATAACAGGACTCATAATCCTGTATTTCACCAAGAAAATTTCTGGCCTTGATTGCAGGACATGGATACTTGTAGTGGGTGCCATCCTTTGCGGGGCGTACTCCTTTATCATATTCCTTCAGCTTGAAGGACCCATTGCACTGGCGGTCAAATTGGCATTTGCAATTCTTGTGACCACCCTAGTGTTTCGACGTGAAACCCTGCGAACCGCACTCATATTCCTAGCGGTGAGCTTTCTCCTTGGCGGGGCAACCATGGCACTCCTACTCACCTTCGACCTTCCGGGAATTACCGCAGGCGGGGCATTTTACATGGAGGGGCTGACCTACGCGGGGGTGACGGTTTGCATAGCATGCGGAGGGGGCATAATATGGTGGTTCGCGGAGCTGATTCGAGGAAAGCGGCTCGAGAGCCGCAGGGTTTTGGGCGCGGCAGTTGTCTTCGGCGGACAGTATTGGCAGGTTAGGGCCCTCATAGATTCAGGAAATTTCCTTAGGGAGCCCATCTCCGGCAGGCCTGTGGCAATTATGGAGGAAGATTTTGCCCGGGAAATAATTAAGGTCATTCCTGACCGGCAGAGCAGATTTCACCTTGTTCCTTACAGGGCAATCGGAACAGACAATGGACTCATGGAGGGATACAGGGCGGATTACATAATTGTGGGCGACAAAAAAATCAGGAGCCCCATTGTGGCTATATATAAAGGGAAGTTTGATGGAGAATATAATATGCTTTTGCATATGGAAATGATAGAGGGAGGAATAGTGACTGATGAAGAGATGCTTTGAGATAATTCGCTGCCTCTTGATGGGCTTGCGTAGGGGATCCGTATTTTATATAGGGGGAAGTGATGTTTTGCCACCGCCTCTTGCAGCCGAGGAGGAGGCTAGAGTTCTTGCTGAGTACGCAGGCGGGAGCTTTGATGCTAGGAATATTTTGATTGAGCATAATCTTAGACTAGTGGTGTACATCGCTAAGAAATTTGATAATGCAGGAATCAATGTGGAGGACCTGATTTCCATAGGGACCATCGGACTCATCAAGGCTGTGAATACCTTCAAGATTGACAAGCAGATTAAGCTGGCAACCTATGCGTCTAGGTGCATCGAAAACGAAATCCTCATGTTTCTTCGCAGAAATACTAAGACCAAAAATGAGGTGTCATTAGATGAGCCCCTCAATGTAGACTGGGACGGCAACGAACTTTTGCTTTCGGACATTCTTGGGACTGAGGGGGACACAGTTTATGTTCACCTTGAGGAGGAGGTCAACAAGAAACTGCTGAAGGGGGCACTGTCTAAGCTTTCCTTTAGAGAAAAGCAGATAATGGAGATGCGTTTTGGACTTAAGAACGGACATGAGATGACCCAAAAGGAGGTTGCCGATGAAATGGGCATTTCTCAATCATACATATCCCGTCTTGAAAAAAAGATAATACTAAGGCTGCGGAGGGAAATCAACAAACTGGGATAAATTACATAGACCAAACCTGACATATTTACATACCAATTTGTACATAAATAATTATGTAAAAAATATGTTTTAGGTGGTGCGGGATATGGTAAATAAAGTAGAAATTTGTGGAGTTAATACATCAAAGCTACCCGTTTATAAGGAAGCGGAAATGACAGAAATGCTTCTTGCGATTAAGGGTGGCGACATGGAGGTTAGGGATAAATTCATCAAGGGCAATCTCAGGCTGGTGCTCAGTGTCATTCAGAGATTTAATAACCGTGGGGAAAATCCCGACGATTTGTTTCAGGTGGGGTGCATTGGGCTCATCAAGGCTCTCGATAATTTTGACATGAGTCACGGTGTAAAGTTTTCGACCTATGCAGTGCCAATGATTATAGGCGAGGTCCGTAGATATCTAAGGGATAACAATAGTATCAGAGTTTCAAGGTCTCTGCGTGACATGGCTTACCGTGCACTTCAGACCAAGGAAAGGCTTTCTAAGACTATGCAGAAGGAGCCTTCCATTGCAGAGATTGCCAAGGAAATGGAGGTAACACCTCAGGAGGTGGTGCTGGCACTGGATTCAATCCAGGACCCTATTTCACTGTACGAACCAGTGTATCGGGATGACGGGGATGCCCTTTATGTTATGGACCAGGTGCAGGACACTAAGAATACAGATGTGAAGTGGATTGAAAATATTGCACTTTCTGAGGCCATGGCCAAGCTGACCCCTCGTGAACGCCACATTCTCAACATGCGTTTCTTCGAGGGCAAAACCCAGATGGAGGTTGCAGAGGAAATTTCTATCAGTCAGGCCCAGGTGTCACGCCTTGAAAAGAATGCGTTGAAGTATATGAGAAAGTATGTGTAGATAGAGGTGATGCATTACCTAGTCATAGGAGATGTATCACCTTTTTTATTTGACACAAAATACATGACGTAATATACTATATCCACGAGAAAAACTAATGTTCCCATAGACTAGAATTGAATATAGTAAGGGAATTGAGATAAGGAGTATACTAATGTTAAAGGGTAAAACAGTTTTATTAGGTGTATCGGGAGGAATTGCGGCCTACAAGTCAGCAAGCCTTGCTAGCAGTCTTGTGAAGGCGGGGGCAGATGTTCATGTCATAATGACAGAGAACGCAAAGAATTTTATCAATCCCATTACCTTCGAGACGTTGACAAGCAACAAGTGCGTCACTGATACCTTTGATAGGAACTTTCAGCATAATGTTGAGCATGTAGCACTTGCCAAGATGGCAGATGTGTTTATGATTGCACCGGCTACTGCCAATGTAATCGGTAAGATGGCTCACGGAATTGCTGATGATATGCTTACTACAACATTCCTTGCCTGTACATGTCCAATTATCGTCGCACCTGCAATGAATACTAACATGCTGCTGAATCCAATTGTGCAGGACAATATTAGTATGCTAAAACAGGACGAGAAGGGAATCGATGGGCTCAGTGAGGATATTAAGGGTAACCTAGAAAGACTGAAAAAATATAATATAGAAGTAATTGAGCCGGCATCGGGATACCTTGCCTGCGGCGATCAAGGAGCGGGCAAAATGCCGGAACCTGAGACTTTATTCGCATATATAGAGAAAGCCATAGCAAAGGAAAAGAATCTCTTAGGGAAGAAGATTTTGGTCACAGCGGGGGCGACCCAGGAAGCTCTTGACCCTGTAAGATATATTACCAACCATTCATCAGGCAAGATGGGATATGCCATTGCCAAGGAGTGCATGCTTCGCGGAGCTGAGGTTACATTAGTCAGCGGAGAGACCGCACTTACACCACCTATTAACGTGGAGGTTGTGGATATCAAGAGTGCGAAGGATATGTTTGATGCCGTAACAAGCCGTGCTGATAAACAGGATATAATTATCAAGGCGGCGGCAGTTGCAGATTATAGACCTGCAGCAGTTGCAGACCAGAAGATTAAAAAGCACGATTCTTCGATGACCATTGAAATGGAAAAGACAGACGATATACTCAAATACCTTGGTGAGCACAAGAAGCCAGGACAGATACTCTGCGGGTTTTCTATGGAAACGGAAAATATGATTGCAAACTCAAGGGCCAAGCTAGAGAAGAAGAATTTGGATATGATAATTGCCAACAACCTTAAGGATGCCGGGGCAGGGTTTAGAACTGACACTAACCTGGTGACAATAATTACTCGTGATAAGGAGAAGAGCCTAGAGCTTATGAGCAAATCTGAGGTTGCTGGTGCAATAATAGAAGAGATACTAAAAAGATAAAGGAAACGGGGCATAGACTGCCAAAGCCTAGGGGATAAAAGAGATGCCAAAACCAAATTGTTTAGAGATAACATGTAGTACTGCCTGCAATAAGCTGAAGCACGCAAGACCATATCCATATGATCTTAACATCTATCGAGGGTGCCAGCACGGTTGCAGGTATTGTTATGCTCTTTATTCCCATGAGCATATTGTGGGAGTACCCGGAGGGAATTTTTACAAGAATATATATATCAAAACCAATATAGTAGAGCAGCTTGAGAGGCAGTTTGCAAGCCTGGCGTGGACGGGAGATGTGGTAAACATCGGAAGTGTATGCGACAGTTACCAGCCCATTGAGGAGCAGTATAAGATTATGCCTGAGATTCTCAAGGTGTTCATCAAGTACAAGAACCCCTGTATCATTTCCACCAAATCCAAGCTGATGCTGCGTGACTTTGATTTAATTGATGAGCTATCGAGGCTGGCCCATGTGAACATCGCCTGCACCATAACCACCGTTGATGAGGAGGTTCGAAGAAAGCTTGAACCCTACGGTGCAACCTCTGCCAAGAGGTTTGAGGTCCTTAAGGAAATAAAAAAGACTAAGGCCTCAAGGGGTGTACATATTATGCCGATTCTTCCCTTCATCACAGATTCTGCCGAAAATCTTG
>DATESI010000033.1:0-2337 GCA_035270905.1 Anaerovoracaceae bacterium | reverse complement strand
TGGCTAAGGGCCAAAAAGAAAACGACTCACAATATTATCTCAATATGTGGGAAGAGGCTAAGAAGAATTTCATTCAGTACAAGGAAAATGTATTGGAGATGAAAAAGCAAAAAGAAGAGAGTGACGAAAAATACAAGAGTCTGGAGGCAAAGTGTAAGGAGTATGAAAATTCCTTCTTTGAGCTTCAGATGGAAAACATAAGGCTCAAGAGCCAGCTGGAGAAGCTGACAAAATAAACTTGAGTTCAAAGAGCAGGTAGGTATATGAGCGACAAAGCGTTAAATGTCTTGGAATACAACAAAATAATAGACATGCTGAAGGAACAGGCAGGGTGCGAAATGACGCAGGAAATCATTTCAAAGCTTAAGCCTTATACTGACGTGCATATGATTACAGATGAACTAAGGTCAACCACGGAAGCGGTTGACCTTATTGTGCGTAAAGGACCACTGCCAATCGGCGGAATTTATGATATAGGCGGAGTGCTAAATCTTGCAAGAAAGGGCGGAAGCCTAACTATGAAGCAGCTGCTTCAGGTGCACTATAATCTTAGTATTACCGCAAGAGTCGTAACATTTATGAAGGGTGACCTGCCACCACTGCCGGCAATCAAATCTATGACAGAGCTTCTTAGTCCCAAGCCGAGACTTGAAGAAAACATAGATAGATGTATCCTGTCGGAGGACGAAATGTCCGACAATGCATCAAGTGAGCTAAAAAATATAAGACGAGGAATTATAAGGCAAAATGAGGCCATCAAGAATAGAATGAATCAGATTATCAATTCCTCTGATAACAAGACATATCTTCAGGATTCCATCGTAACTATAAGAGATGGAAGGTATGTAATACCTGTTAAACAGGAGCACAAGGCAAGATTTCCGGGGATTGTACATGATCAATCGGCCACAGGAGCAACTTTATTCGTTGAACCTCAGGTAATCGTAAATCTGAACAATGAGCTGCGGCAGCTTGAAATAGCCGAGAAGGTTGAGATAGATAGAATTCTAGCCGAGCTATCGGGCAATGTTGCAGAGCATTATCACGACCTTGTTAACAATCAGAAAATACTAATCGACCTAGACTTCATAATGGCTAAGGGTAAGCTATCCTGCAAAATGTCGGGAGAAGAACCGGCCATTAACGAAGAAGGATATCTCGAAATTAGAGAGGGTAGACATCCTCTTATAGATCCCAAAAAGGTGGTGCCAATCACTGTGGCCATTGGGAGCAACTATCGGACATTGGTTGTAACAGGACCAAATACGGGAGGTAAAACCGTAACCCTTAAGACCATAGGACTCCTTGCAATGATGACCCAGACCGGACTCCATATACCGGCGGCATCAACCAGCAAAATGCCGATCTTTACGGATATATTTGCTGACATCGGTGATGAGCAGAGCATAGAGCAGAGCCTTTCCACCTTTTCGTCTCACATGAAAAACATTGTGGGCATAGTCGATAAGGCCGACCCCAATGCACTTGTTTTGCTTGATGAGTTGGGTGCGGGAACTGACCCGACGGAGGGTGCGGCACTTGCAATAGCCGTTCTTGAGCATTTGGCAGACCGGGGAGCCATGACAGTTGCAACCACCCATTACAACGAGCTAAAGAAGTATGCTATTTCCACAGCGGGGGTAGAAAATGCCTCCATGGAATTCAATATTGAGACATTAAGCCCAACCTATAAGCTTTCTATCGGAATACCGGGCAAATCCAATGCCTTTGAAATATCAAGAAAGCTGGGGCTTTCGGGGGCAATTATCGACAAGGCTTCTCTCCTTATTGAAGGCGGGGACATCGAGTTCGAAGAGGTGCTTGAAGCTATTGAGAATGATAAGCGGCGTGCCGAGGAGGAACGAGATGAAGCCATCAGCCTAAATCTTGCAATGAAAAAGAAGCAGGAGGAGGTAGAAAAGAAGATGGCGGTCCTCGAGAAAAAGCAGCAGCAGATTATTGCAGATGCCAAAGAGGAGGCTAGGGAAATCCTGCGAGATGCCCGCGAGACTGCAACTGAGGTTGCGGCAGAGCTAAAGGAGCTTAACCGTCTTGAAAGCATGGGCGAGAGGAATAAGCAATTTGACCAGAGCAGGAAGAAGCTGAAGGATAAGGAAGAAAAGTATGCTCAGCGTATTATCAAGGAAACCAACAGTAATCCTGTAAATATAGAGGACATCAAGGTGGGTGACAGGGTGAAGGTTCTGTCTCTTGGACAGAACGGAGAGGTCATTTCACTTCCAGATGATAAGGGTGATTTGTTCGTCAAGGTAGGCATTATGAAGGCAAACATCAATGTAGATGACCTAATGCTTATTAACGATGGGACCAAGGCTA
>DATESI010000032.1:0-5198 GCA_035270905.1 Anaerovoracaceae bacterium | reverse complement strand
TTCTCAATCACAGGAAGAGGAACAGTAGCAACAGGAAGAGTAGAAAGAGGAGTTCTAAAAGTAGGAGACGAAGTAGAAATCATCGGACTATCAGACGAGAAGAGAAAAGTAGTAGTAACAGGCGTAGAAATGTTCAGAAAGTTATTAGATGAAGCAGAGACAGGAGATAACATCGGAGCATTACTAAGAGGCGTACAGAGAACAGAAATCGAAAGAGGACAGGTTCTAGCAGCACCGGGAACTATTCATCCGCATACAAAGTTCAAGGGTCAAGTATACGTACTAAAGAAAGAAGAAGGCGGAAGACATACACCATTCTTCAACGGATACAGACCACAGTTCTATTTCAGAACAACAGACGTAACAGGCGATCTAAAGTTACCGGAAGGTACAGAGATGTGCATGCCTGGAGATAACGTAGTAATGGAAATCGACCTAATCACACAGATTGCAATCGAAGAAGGACTAAGATTCGCGATTAGAGAAGGTGGACGTACTGTAGGGTCTGGCGTTGTAACTGAAATCGTAGAATAATTGCTTGTTAAATTCACCCGTGGCGTTGTTGGCTACGCACATCTTCGGTGCTCACGTACCGCATGTACGTTCCGCTCCTTGAGCGCTTGCCGCCTAGCCACAGTCGAATTTTCCGGCGCAATTGCAAAATTAAAACATCAAAAGAGGCTCCTTGGAGCCTCTTTTTTCGTGCAATGTCGCTAAACATTTGATTAAAGGGAAGACTTATTGTATAATAAACTGTTGTACTCTGCAAAGGGATAATAGGGAGACAAACAGAAACGAGAATAAGAATAATGGAAAATTTCATTAAAATTGAAAACTTAACATTTGAATATATAAGGGACGATGATCAACCGTCTGCACCTGCAATCAAGGATGTTTCGCTTGAGATTGAAAAGGGGACCTTTACGGCCATAATCGGCAAGAATGGTTCGGGCAAGTCAACCTTGGCGAAGAATCTCAACGGATTACTTATTCCAACTAGCGGAGTGGTATACATTAACGGATGGGATACCAAGGATGAGGAGCATATCTGGGACATTAGACAGAATGCAGGAATGGTTTTTCAAAACCCGGATAACCAGCTGGTATCATCAATCGTTGAGGATGATGTGGCATTCGGACCTGAGAACATGGGAATCGAATCCTCGGAGATAAGAACGCGAGTGGATAAGGCCCTAGAGTCTGTCAACATGGGTGAATTCAAGAAAAATGCACCACATATGTTGTCAGGCGGTCAGAAGCAGCGAATTGCCATTGCAGGAGTAGTTGCCATGAAGCCGCAATGCATTATCTTTGATGAACCCACGGCCATGCTTGACCCTAAGGGCAGAGATGAAATCATGGACATAATCCATGAGCTTCACGACGAGGGAATAACAGTTGTGCTTATAACCCATTTTATGGACGAGGCGGTTAGAGCCGACCGTGTAATAATCATGAACAACGCCGAGGTTATTCTTGACGGTACGCCGGAGGAAGTATTCGCCAGAGGCGATTTAATTAGATCAGTAAACCTAGATGTACCCCTTGTGGTAGACCTTGCGGACAGGCTGAGAAGAAGAGGAATCAAGGTTCCAAGTAATATAGTAAAAACAGAGGAAATGGTTGAATTCATATGTCAATACAAGTAAGAAATTTAACACATATATATGCCGAAGGATTACCACACGAATCCATCGCATTGGAAAATGTCAACTTTGATATTTACGACGGTGAATTTGTTGGCATCATCGGACACACCGGTTCGGGCAAGTCAACCCTGCTTCAGCATTTGAATGGATTGCTTAAGCCAAACAAGGGCACTATTGTAATTGACGACAAGGAGATTACAGCTCATGGAGTTACCATGAACGAAGTCCGCAAAAGAATAGGACTTGTTTTCCAGTACCCTGAGTATCAGCTTTTCGAGGAGACCGTAGCACTTGATGTTGCTTTTGGTCCGAGGAATTTGGGGCTTGACCAAGAAATGATTGATGCGAGAGTAAGAGAAGCCATAGAGCTGGTGGAACTTGACTATGAGGATGTGGCTGAGAGGTCACCATTTGAGCTTTCAGGGGGTCAAAAGCGACGTGTCGCAATAGCGGGTGTCATTGCTATGAAACCGAAGGTTTTGATACTTGATGAGCCTACAGCGGGACTTGACCCTAAGGCCCATAAGGATGTTCTTGCCATGATTCAAGAGGTTCATAGACGAGAGAACAATATTATCATTATGGTATCCCACAATATGGCGGACATAGCCAAGAATTGCGATAAGGTCTTGGTTATGGACAGTGGTAAGCTTATTATGTCGGGAACGCCGAGGGAAGTCTTTTCCCAAGGCGAACGACTTAACCAAATCGGACTTAACCCACCACCTGTAACAATGTTTATGAAAAAGCTTGCAGGCAGTGGCGTGGACATTGACTCAGATGTACTCTTTGTTGAAGAAGCAGAGGATAAGATTATAGAATATTTGCAGAGGAAATAAATGATTAGAGATATAACGCTAGGCCAGTATTACCCGGGCAATTCCTGGATACACAAGCTGGACCCGAGAATAAAAATAATAGCAACGGTGCTTTTCATCGTCGAGCTGTTCATAGTAGATGACTTCATCGGGTTTGCCATTGCAGTAGCTGCACTTGGTCTTGTTGTTGTCATGTCCAAGGTTCCTCTAGGCTATATCATGAGAGGACTTAAGCCTATATTGATAATTATTATATTTACATTTTGTATTAACATATTCATGGTGGATGGCAGAGTGCTTTGGCAGTGGGGATTCCTGAAGATTACAGCGGAAGGCCTTTATATGGCGGTATTCATGGCAATCAGGCTAATCCTGCTTATAATCGGTTCATCCCTGCTTACCCTATGCACCAAACCAATTAGCTTGACAGACGGCATTGAAAGACTACTAGTTCCACTAAAGTGGATTGGTGTACCGACTCACGAAATCGCAATGATGATGACAATAGCTCTAAGATTCATACCGACCTTACTAGAGGAAACGGACAAAATCATGAAGGCACAGCAGGCTAGAGGTGCCGACTTTGAGAGCGGCAATATAATAAGCAGAGCCAAGGCTCTCATTCCAATTCTAGTGCCCCTATTCGTAAGTGCATTTAGAATTGCGCAGGATTTGGCAATGGCTATGGAAGCAAGATGCTACCGCGGCGGCGATCATAGAACCAGAATGAATGAAATGAAAATGACTGGCAAGGATATACTGGCGTTTGCCGGCCTATTACTATTCCTAGGCGTGATTATAGCCGAGAGGATATTAATATGAAGATAAAGATGAATACGAAGATGCTCATGCAGGCAGCCATAATAGCAGCCACCTATGCAGTTCTGACTATCGCAATCGCCCCCCTAAGCTATGGAGTGATGCAGCTAAGAGTGTCCGAAGCATTGACCGTACTTCCCCTGTTCACACCGGCAGCAATACCGGGGCTTTTTATCGGCTGCTTGGTTGCCAATATTATAAGTCCAGTGGGGGTTGTTGACATGGTGCTCGGAAGCCTTGCAACCCTAATTGCAGCCTTCTGTTCATACAAGCTGAGGAGCAAAAGATGGCTAGTGCCACTTCCGCCTATTATTGCCAATGGCATCATAATAGGTGCAATGCTCCATTATGTTTATGGCGTGCCAATTGCCCTTCCCCTTTGTATTCTCTGGGTTGCTATCGGAGAAGCACTTGCATGCTACGGCCTGGGATATCCCCTAAGCAGAGTACTGGAAAAGTACAAGGGAATTTTTAAGTAAAAGAATTTAGAAGCAAAGGGAATTTTTAAGTAAAAAGAATTTAGAAGCAGAGGAAAAGTTTTACTATATGAGACAAAGAAACATCAAACATTTAGAAGAAAAATTAGACGCCTGCAGGGAGTTCAGAGTAGATGACCCTGCCGATAAGCGTGGCATGTGGAAGGAGATTTTTGGAAACGACAATCCCCTTTTTCTTGAGATAGGCTGCGGCAAAGGAAAATTTATTGCAGACCTTGCAGACCAAAACCCCGAGAAAAACTTTGTTGCCATAGAGGGCCAGGAAAGTGTGGTTCTCAGGGCCTTCGAAAAAGCCAAGGCAAGAGATTTGCAAAACCTGAGAATTATAGTGGGCTATGTTGACGACGTGAGAGAGTATTTCGCCGAGGCAGAGCTTGCGGGCATTTATTTGAATTTCAGCGACCCATGGCCCAAGGAACGCCATGCCAAACGCAGGCTGACCTACCACAAAAGACTGATGACTTATGCCAGGGTAATTGACAAGACTGGCTTTATCGAATTTAAGACCGACAACGACGGACTTTTTGATTTCACCCTAGAGCAAATCGAGGAGGCTGGCATGAGTGTGGAGGAAATGACCACCGACCTGCATAATTCCAATTTTGCTTCGAGGGAGATTACCACAGAATATGAAGATAAATTCCGAGGCATTGGGAAGAATATAAATTATGTAAAAATTAGAGCCATATAGGCTCTAATATTTTATGAACTTGGACGGGTCAATATATTTGCCCGATTTCATAAGCTCCAGATGCAGATGAGCAGGCTCCATTGACTCGAACAGGCCCGTTCTGCCAACTCCACTGATGGTTTGCCCGGCTGTTACTACATCACCCTTTTCGACCATTTTGTCGGTTGAAAGGTTTGAATACTTGGAAATGTAGCCGTTATCGTGAGTGATTTCTATTGTCAGTCCGTAACCGTCATCAGTATATACATTGGTAACAGTACCAGCAGCTATTGCTTTGACGCGAGTGTCCTCTGGTGCCGCAATATCCATTCCTCTGTGAGTCATATACTGATCTAGCGTTACAGAGTATATTACCATATCCATTGAATACTCTTTTAATAGTTTGGCGTTTTCCTCTTGTATAGGCTTAGCAAAGGTAATGCTGCCTGAACTAGGGTTATTTGCCCCCTCGCTGACCACCGTAGGGACTCTTGACGAAGCTTGACTTGCCACGTCCTTGGAGTTCTCACCAGAATTTTTGACATTCTTCTCCTTTTCATCACCGGTGGCGGTTCCTTCCGAGACGGCGACATTCTTCTGATTATCGGAAATTTTATCAATATTGGATTTAATCGTAAAAATCGATGTCAGTGCAACTACACAGAAGCACAGCATTAATACAATGGCGATTTTGTCTTTTTCTTTCTTCTTTTCAACTTGTCGCATTTAGTTCACCTCCGTTCAA